>JBDNIA010000067.1:0-4727 GCA_041688525.1 Crocinitomicaceae bacterium
CGACATTAAAATGCCTTTAGATGACAATAGCGATGATGAAGTTGATGGTTATTTAGCCAAGCTCGTTTCTTCTTCTGATTACTCACCTTTTGGGGTGCAATTAGACGGTAGAACGTTTAGTAGTTCGGATTACCGCTATGGTTTTCAAGGACAAGAAATGGACGATGAGATAAAAGGTGAGGGAAATAGTGTGAATTATAAGTTTAGAATGCATGACCCACGAGTGGGAAGGTTTTTTGCGGTGGATCCATTGGCATCAAAATATCCTCATAATAGTCCATATGCTTTTAGTGAGAATAGGGTAATTGACGGATTAGAGTTAGAAGGTCTTGAAGTCTATTTAATTCATGGTACGGAAATGTCTAGTGCCAAACATATGTTCAATCCTAATGCGATTAAGCAATTTGAGAGAATTGGTGGTAATACACGAACTGATGATGATTTTAGTTGGGGTAAAAGGTCAGGTTGGACTAATAATAGGGCTTTTCATAGAAGACAGTCAGCTAAAGAATTGGTTAAACATGTTGTCGAGACGAGAAATAAACTAATGGCCTCTGGAGAAATTGGGGCTGATGAGCCAATTACATTAGTTGGATATAGTCATGGCGGAAATATTTCAATTCAGGCTGCAGACGAAATATATAAGCAAACAGGTGTTAAAGTGCAAATTATTACCTATGCAACTCCTGCATACAACGATGGTTCAATGGAAGACCCTGCTACCCACAAGGGTATATCAAAACATATTCATATGTATTCTGAAGGTGATGGTGTCGATGGACTTGCGGGTGGTAGTGAGACTTATAATAACGGAAATTCAGTTAATTACCAAATTCCTGCCGCCACTATCCCACATAATGGTTCAATTGTCACTCACATAGAAATGGGTTCTAAATATTCAAATAAAAATTTGGGTGAATACCTTAGAACTAAGGTTGGGAAAATTAAAGATAGGATGGATTTTAAAGCAACTAAAAAATCAAGTGGAACACTTGATGATAATTACACTCCAAGGGAATCTACTCCTGCAGATAATGTTAAAAGATAAGAAAAATGTATATTGAATATTTTATGAATAAAATCAAGAAATAATGGGTAAATGGCTATTAATATGTGTTTTAACGGCTTTCATTGGTTCAGTTGTTTTTATTATTGATTTTAATAATACAGTTCATAATTTGCATGTATTTGACCAAATTACTTCTGGAGATTTAATTGCATTTGGATTAATATTAACGCTTATATCCTTCATATTACTCAGTCCAGTTATCTACTTAGGGTTTTTGGTAAAATCAAGGAAAATGTCTAGATTGTCTGTAAATGTAATTGTTGTTGGATTAGTAATTATAGAAGATTTTTTATTTTATGTTTATGTTTTTCAAGGGTTTAATGATTTTATTTTATGTTTGTTGGCTTATGGAGTTCCAATTTTAATTTTTTTAAATTTTTTATATCCTAGAAATGTGCAGTTGAACTAGGTGAATTTGTTTTAATTATCATTACATACAGAGAAAAACATTTATTTTTCTTGGTAAAAACATTGAATATATACTAATTTCAAAAACCAAACTCAAAATGAATAAAACAGAACTAATAAAATCAATTGCAGAGAAAACAGGTAAACCACACCACGAAGTAGCAGCGTAGCTAAACAGAGGTTAAAGCGTTTTTAGAAGCATTTACAGAAGCCTTTACAGAAAGTTTAACCAAAGGCGGTAAAGTTGCTTTAATTGGTTTTGGAACGTTTGATATTTTAGAAACAAAGGCACGAACAGGCAGAAACCCAAGAACAGGCGAACCACTAAAAATAAAAGCAAAGAAAAAAATAAGGTTCAAAGCAGGTGCAGAGCTGTCAAGCAATGTAAACTAAATACCTCACAATGATATTTAAACAGTTTGTTACATCCAATTTAGGAGCAAGTCAAGAAGACAAAGAAGCAACCCAGTTAATGAAACGTATTTCAGAGGATGCAAATTTTCCAAATACCGAAGAAATAAAAACTATTGCCGAATATTTATACCTCGATTTAGATTTAAAGCAAACATCATCTTTCCAAAAGTTGCTAATGCTCTGGAAGTTTACAGAGAGTAATTTTAAACAGCCAAGCAATCCAAATTTCTTAACTGAAATTAATATAATAGTAGATTTACAGAACAACGACCCAAATTATAAGCACGCTTAACGGTAAAAACTCAAAAAGTTATTAACATTTACAAAATCCGCTACTTCTCTTTATTTACAAGCCTTTCGGCTCATTTTCCTAGTTCTCATTTTCTTCCCCATTCCCTCCTAAAATCAAGTGTTTAAGTGGTTTATTTGAGGTTCTTTTTTCGGGCTTTTTTTCTTTTTTTTGGCTTTAAAATTTCCTGTAGGAATACAAGCAGTGAACCACCGAGGAAGTTACTTTTTTTGCTGTTTTGGTTTGTTTTTTTTTGTGTTAAGCCGTTTTTATTGATGTTTTTTTATGCTTAAACAACTGATTTTATCAAATTTTCATCGTAAAAAACCCGAAAAACTCCCAAAATGGGTAAAATAACGGCAATTTTATCTATTGAACCAAAACCCGAGAACCAAAAACGAGAAGTAAAAGCAGAGAAACAAGCAACAGACGAACTGGCAGGCAAAACTGTCTCATCAAAAAAGCAAAAATCAACAAGCAAATTACTATTTTTGCAGTATGATAGATTACCGGAGCGATACAGTGACAAAACCAACGGCAGAAATGCGGGAATTTATGTTTCAAGCGCAGGTTGGTGACGATGTTTTTGATGAAGACCCGAGTATTCACGCTTTACAAAATTATACAGCCGCTTATTTTGGAATGGAAGCTGCCCTTTTTTGTTCTTCTGGCACACAGACAAATCAAATTGCAATAAATGTGCATACCAACCCTGGAGGCGAGGTTATTTGCCATTGGGACAGCCACATTTATAAGTACGAAGGTGGCGGAGTCGCCCGAAATTCAGGTGCATCAGTCCGCTTATTGGAAGGTGATCGCGGTCGTGTTACGGTAGAAAGTATTTCGAAATGGATGAACCCAGACGACGTTCATTATCCAGTTACGCAGTTGGTTAGTTTGGAAGATACGTCCAATCGAGGTGGTGGAGCAATCTATGATTTCAAAGAAATTGAAAAGATAAAAAAATGGTGTGTAGCGCACAATTTACCTTTGCATTTGGACGGTGCTCGTTTGATGAACGCTCTGGTAGAAACAAAAATAGATCCGAAAATTTACGCCGAACAATTTGACAGTATTTCACTTTGTTTATCGAAAGGATTGGGTGCTCCAGTCGGTTCGCTATTGTTGGGAACGAAAGATTTCATCAAGGAAGCTCGTCGTGTTCGGAAGGTTTTCGGTGGAGGAATGCGTCAAGCAGGATTTTTGGCAGCCGGAGGAGAATATGCGCTAAAAAACAATGTGAATCGCTTATTGATGGATCACAAACATGCGCGCATGTTGGAATCTGAACTCAGCCAGAAGTCGTGGGTGAAGGAAGTAATACCCGTAATGACAAATATTGTCGTTGTACTTTTGAAAGAAGAAAATAAACGCGACGAAATCATATATAAATTCAAAGAAAAAGGGGTACTTTGTATGGCCTTCGGAGTTGGGATGTTGCGTTTCGTGACCCATTTAGATATAAGCGAATCTCATTTACAGCAAACCTTAGAAGTTATAACAGCGATATAAATGAAAGTTTATCTTTTACTTTTATCTGTTTTTTTGCTCTTTGCCTGTTCGAGTGGTGAAAAGCAAGAAGTTTTAGAGATGGATGAAATCATTCCGTCTTCCGACCGATACAAGGAGGGGCAAGATAAATATATTGCAATTGTAAAAGATTATTATTATGATTCGTTGCGCTCTTTTTCAAAGCTAGTTTCAGATTCTTTAGGGGTTAGTCGTCAATCGGTTTATGTGCCTGATTCTCTTCTTTTCCCAGATCGTTTTTTCTGCATAAGCAAAGAAAAATGGTTTGGAGCTATAGACGGGACTGAAGTGTTAATTTCCGTTTGGACCTACAACGATTCACTAGAAACAAAAAATGCTTTGTTCAATTGGTTAGATTGCTTTGGAAAACGATGTTCGGTACTTCAGTTATATGAAGAGCGAAAAATCAGCAGTGAGAGTTTTTTGATTTATGTTGTAGAAAAGAAAATGTTTTACATTACTTCATCGAGCAGTATAGACGCAAAATTGGAGTTTGAAATTTTAAATAAATTAGAACCAAAAGACAAAATCCTTTATGCTCTTTCCCAAGGTCTAGGTCGGAAAACGATTTGGTGGGAATTTGTTGAAAAGGGATGGAACATTAAAAAATAGAAAGAATGAAAATTGTAAATCGCGGTTATTTGTTGGTTACTCCAACGAAGAAATTTATTCAATGGGCAAATTCGACGGGTCCTGAATTGGAAATGAACGAGAATTTTATTGAAGGGAATATTTATTTGATAGACGAAGATTTCTTGGATTCGGATCCTATTATTGAGGGTCATTTCAAAAAGATACTTAAGAATGAATTGAAATCTGTGACAGAAGACGAGGGTATGTGGCCAGAGAAATTAACGATTGAGGTTTTTAATGTGTTTTTTACCGTCGAAGTTGGTACTACCGTATTTGATTTGCAGAAAACTGATTTACTCAGAGATTAAGGTCTGTAAAACTTTCAACAAGCACCAAATTAGAGTTTGCAAATCGGGCATCTAAGCAGACTACTTCACCTAGCCA
>JBDNIA010000476.1:0-1892 GCA_041688525.1 Crocinitomicaceae bacterium
AAACAAATCTTCAATTGCAATCATGCCATTTGATGTGTTAATCATCGAATCACCGGTAACGCTATCCCCATATATAACAGCATCACCAGTGTGATCGTAAACCCCAGTAATAACTTTGTTAACTTCTGCACTCATATGCTTAACAATAGTACTGCCAGTAAGTGTAGTTGACTGTCCGATACGCTTATCAAAGAATCTGCAACCAGGATTAAGAATAGCACCATACAAACTGTTAAGCAAAATCTTCTTAACCAGCTGTCGTTTGTCCCAATACTCAATCTCTGCCTTATTACCTGCATCCTTAGCTTTCTTCAGCTTTGCTTGTAACTCTTTACGTTCACCATACCAACGCTTTAGAATACCTGGAATAACACCTTCAAACTCTTGTGTAAAGATTGTACCATTGCTACTAAGCATCCATGGATTATTACTGTCAAATACTAGTTTGTAAATCTCTGCTCCGCTCATTACTTCAGACTGGTTGTTTTCAAACTCAATAGTAAGTGCAACATCTTTACGTTTGGCCATAACAGCATCGTATTCTTCTGTTGCAAAGCGACCTTCCCAACTACCGGCGAAGCTCTGTTTCTTAAGACCCATGTCTTCTGCTACACGAGCTTCTGATATGTCTGGACGAATTTGTCCTACAAGAGTTTCTGGAGCCATATTTAACGCACGAATCACTGAAGGGTACAGTGAGTTCAAGTCCATTGACCCAATCCACTTGTGCAAGCCCTTTTTAGGGAACGCAACATATGCGCCAGCGGCCTGTGTGTTTTCTTCGTCATCTATATTCTTACGATTAGGAACTTGAAGTCCACGATTGTGCGCCTCGTTAATAATGCCTTGTTCAGTAACAGCAACAGCGCCCATAGTAGTCTGAATAAGAACTGTATTCTCGTGTGCAATAGTATTACTTAATTCAATAAAGCGCAGTTTCCTATCCAGTTTGTCCAGCAGCGCAGTATCTTGAATGTTATATTCAATAAACTTTTTAAAGTCATTGTTATAAAGTTGATCCAATGTACCTTCGTATGCTGTCTTGTTTTCACCTACTTCAATTTCACCAATAGCATCTAGTCGATAGCTGTGGCGTTCTTCATAGGTATACTTACGATACAAGTTCAAACTGTCCAAGTGTACACGACCAATCAAGTCATATGTTTCACTTTCTTTACCAAACTTTTCGTAAATACGCTTCTTAGGCAGCTGACCCCACAAGCAAAACCGTCTTGTGTCATCTTTACTTAATACACGAGCTACACGATTGACAGTGTAGGGAATATCATAGCCTTCGCTGTTCCAACCACTTATTACGTCGCTGTCTTCAATAATTGTTAAGAACGTGTCTAACATGTCCTTTTCTTTAGCAAACAGCATTACGTTAGGAATATCTTTAAGCAACTCAGTCGCAGCTTCCATTGTAAGTGTTTTAGGAGGCACTGCTAAACACACCATTGTTTCTAGCCACTGCAAATAAACGGAGATAGACGTAATGCCCATAAACGGATCGCTAGGATCTGCAAAGCCGCGCTCTGGGTCAAAGTCTGTCTCAATGTCGAAAAATGCAATGTTTAGTTTAGGTGCGTCTTGGTTAAGATAGTTTTCACTTAGACACTGAAAGATTGGATTAATGTCGCTTTCAAACAGCGTTTTGTCTCGATTGATTGCAATTTCCTTGCGGAAGTCTTTAGTATTCTTAGATACAATACGACTCAACGGATCACCGTACACGCTCTTGTACTTGCCTTTTTGATCCTTATAGTAAAATGTATATTTTACAGGTTGTTCACGGAATATTCTAGCTCCGTCTTTTCGTTCAACTATCTTGATCATATCGTGATCACGGTCGAAAAATGCGTCTACATAACTCAATTAAATGCCTCCTGTTG
>JBDNIA010000477.1:0-5021 GCA_041688525.1 Crocinitomicaceae bacterium
ACTTCATGCGTATTTAAAACGTGAACAATACGGCTCTAATCCTATATTTTTTGGACAGCAATGGAATTCAAAAATGAATCCTCAAGCGGAGTGGAAAGATCGTTCTGCATTTTACTTGCGTCGTTTCGTTGTTTCTAAAAATGATTCAGATGTAAAAGGATTTAAAAGTGAAGCCGCTGCGAACGAATACGCTAAAAAGATTGGTGGAGGAGCAACGGTGGATGAGAAATATTTCGAATCCAATGCCGGTGCGCGAGAATCCCAAGTTCCTACTTACGAGCAGTCTGTTTTCTTCCCAAGAATGTATTGGAGTGCAACTGATGACGGAAAAGTAAACGGCTACAAACGCTGGTCAGGCTATAACCCAAGCGAAGATGCAGGAACAGAAATTGGTTCCGATGGCCAACGTTTACCTTCTTTTGGAGAGAATATGCAGTATTTCTTCCGCTATCAAGTAAATTGGATGTACGTTCGTTACTTCATGTGGAACTTCTCAGGTCGTCAAAATGACATTCAAGGTCACGGCGATGAAATGCGCGGAAATTGGATTTCAGGATTTAGTTATATTGATGATACTCGTTTGGGGAATCAAGCAGATGCACCCTATTACACAACGGAAAATCCATCAAACAATAAGTTTTTCTTCTTGCCGCTAATTTTAGGAATTATCGGCTTGGTTTTCCATTTCTACAGAGCGCCAAAAGATGCGTTCGTAGTAATGTTAGTGTTTATCTTCACTGGTTTAGCGATTTTGGTTTACTTGAATCAGAAACCTTATGAGCCGCGTGAACGTGATTATGCCTATGCAGGTTCTTTTTATTTCTTCGCCATTTGGATAGGATTAGGAGTCTTGGCTTTATACGATGCCTTCCTGAATTTCGCGAGAGCAGAATGGAAGAAGATAGGAATTATTGCAGGTGTTGGATTGCTTGGCGCCCTGATTTTAGACAGAAGCAGCGTCGTTTCTTATCCAAATGTATTGAGCTGGTTAACGATTCTAGCAATTGGTGGAGGTGCACTCGGATTGATGATGGGCTTGAAAAAAGTATTCAAATCAGAAAGTCAAGGTGCAATATTTGCGGTTTTGTTGGCGTTATCGGCACCAATCGTTATGGGCGTTCAAGGTTGGGATGATCACGATAGAAGTGAAAAAACATCTGCTCACGATTTAGCAAATAATTACTTAACGTCTTGTGGACCAAATGGAATCTTATTTACGCAAGGAGATAACGATACTTTCCCATTGTGGTATTTGCAAGAGGTGGAAGGTTTCCGCACAGATGTTCGCGTTTGTAATCTTTCCTTGATGCAAACCGACTGGTATACGGATCAAATGAAAATGAAGGCATATGAATCAGATCCTTTGCCAATCAAATTCCGTGAAGACCAAATTTTAATGTCGGCTGGAAATACGGATCAAGTATTGTTCATGGATTTATTGAATTTATATTTCAGAAATCCGGGTGATGCTGTATTCGAAAAAATAATAGCTATACGTTTAAAAGCGAGTAGAAACGAGGCCGTAGCTGCTGTTGCTCAATTGAACAATCAAATGATAAGTTTATTGCCTTCTTTCACGTCGACTGATGGCAGAACGATTACACGATTGGAGTTGTTAAAGAAAACGTTGACAACTGATTTGAGCGCCGATTTGAACGAAAACATTCGCTCAAAATATACAGCCGCTTATGAGATTCTCTCAAGTCTGCAAAGTGGATCGATAAAAGCAACTTCAGAGCAACAAGCGAAAGCTTTACAAAATGCGATGATGGATTTTGAAAAATCTTGGAACTATACAGATTTAAAAGATGCAATGGCCTTCGTCAGAAATGACGACAACCAAATCTCGATCGAAGGAAGAGGTGAAATCAGAATCTTCCCGAGTACTGGATTTATCTTGAATGTAAATGCTGAGAATGCCGTTAAATCAGGTGTCATCAAGCAAAGTGAAGTAAAAGATTGTTCTGAGAATATAAAGTTTACGTTTACAGATAATGGTCTGACACGCGAGCAAGTGATGATGTTAGATGTTATGGCAAATAACGATTGGAAACGAGGAATTTATTTCTCTTCTCCGGGAGGTTCAGCGGTTCCAATGGCATTGTATAGAGGTCAGTATTTGAAACAAAATGGAATGAATTACGAAATCAGCCCATTGGCGGACAGAAGTGTCCCTTATAAGATGGATGAAATGTACGATAACTTGATGAACGAATTCCATTGGGGTAAAATGTACAAACCAGGTGTTCTAACGGATTACTACACACGTCGTGAAACGGAGAAATACAGACAACATTTCGAAGTATTGGCAGATGCGAATTTGCGCAAAGTAGATGAAGCACAGCAAGTGAAAACTTTGGGTCAAGCTTATATCGATAATTTGCGCGCAGGAAATCAAATAAGCAATGCAAATCGTATGGCGAAAGTTCTAAAGGATGCGGATAAAATTATTCCCCAGAGCAAACAAAATGCAATTAATCTTATCGAGAAATCATTGAAAATTATGCCGCCGACATTGGTGTATGATCACGGTGAACCAAAACCTTCGCGTGACGTGTACAAAGTAGGTGAGCAACAATTCCAAGGTTACAGCGACGGAAGTTTGCACGGTTATGTAGATATTCTTTACAGAGCTGGAGCAAAAGATAAAGCAGGAAAACTAGGCGTGGAATTGGCAGGTCAGTTGGAATCAATAGTGAATTATTTCATGAAATCTAATCCGGCAATCGCCTTCTCAAGTCAAAATACGGACGACTTATTCGCAGCGATGGATAGTTACTTTAAAATTTCTGTTGCCGCTATAGAATATGACCCGACAGGAGCATTAGCGCAACGCACGAAAGTAACCATGGACAAATGGTACAATTCAGCATTGCCAGGACAATATGCTAAGTTGAAACAACTGGCTGAGGCAGACGGAGAATCTTCACGCCGTTCAGCGAGCCCTGGAATGTACATGAAAATGTTGTTCAGTGTTCAAGATCAAATGGAAGCTATGGCAATTCATTATGGGTTGATGAAAGATCCAGCAGTGAATCCCGGGAATCTGAATCTCGAGCAGCTAGTGAACGGAAAATAATAAAAATGAATATTTTTAAAACCCCACGTTATCTTTCATGGATTTACCCAAGAAGAACGTGGGGTTTTGCTTTGTCCGAAAAAACGGTTTATCTTACCTTCGACGATGGTCCAAATCCAATTTTGACTCCTTGGATATTGGATGTTTTAAAAGAAAAAGGCATTTACGCTACTTTTTTCTGTGTTGGAGAGAATATTAAAAAGTTTCCAGAATTATTTGAGCGTATAAAAATGGAAGGTCACCAAATTGCAAACCACAGCATGCAACATGAAAAAGGAACCAAAACGAAATGGAAAACGTATAAAAATTCAGTAGAAGAAACACAGGAATTGGTGCAAAACAATCTCTTTAGACCGCCCTATGGACGAATTCCTATTTGGCAGTCAGCTCGACTAGCAAAAAAGTACAAGATTATTATGTGGACTTGGTTGAGCAATGATTTCGATTCAACTGTCGCAATTGAGAAGATAATAGCAAAAGCTGAAAAACAAATTCAAGCTGGACAGATATTAGTGCTGCACGACAATGATCGATTTGAAGAAAGAGTGAAAGACATTTTGCCTAAATTAATAGAAATTATTGAAAATAAAGGCTTGCGTTTTTCAGTTATTTCCGCTTGAAAACAGGAACTGTTGAACAAGGTTCGCCATACATAATAGATTTCACCACCGGTTGTAATTTTTCTACCAAACAAGCCATAGCAAAATCAGGGAAAGGTATATCTGAGCAGCCTTTTATAATAACTCTTCCATCAATAAATTCCGTCAAATCAATTCCGTTGATATTTTGTTCAATGATTTTTTTTGTCAATTCGTCTTTTGTCCCAACGATATAACAATTTGCTATTCCCGTTAATTGAGAAGCCACAAGCATATATGCCCAAGTCGGAACGATGGCATCAGCAGAACAATGAATGAAAATGCCTTTGTCTAAGTATGTCGACCAACTATTTTCCTTTATCCAACTTCGAAAGTCTTTTTCTTTTAAAATTAATCCTTGCCAAAGTTGCTCGGTTAAATCAATTTCTTGAATGCTAAGTGCAGGTTTGTAATTCGCCAAATCCATTGAAATGAGCCCACTTTCCTTTACTTTGTTTAATATTTCGTCCATAACTAGTTGCAAAAATAAGCTAATTTGTTTCAAATGCACTCAAACGAAAGTTAATCTTCTATAACTACATTGAAGTCTTTTGAACTGTCATTTCCATGGAATTTTTAACTTTAAATAAATACCAATGAGCGTAATTATATCCATTTTACTCCTTATATTGTTTTTCTGATGTTCCTCAAAAAAAGTAAACAGAAGGAAAGTGCCGCTTGTAAAATTGGAATAGCTGACAAACTGTCCAAGCTTTTTTACGGGCACAGTCTTTGACAATCAAGCGTATGCAAAATGATAAAAGTCATCCATTTGGTTCTACTTTAGAAGCGATAATTTATCCTTTAATCGTATTGGGCGCCATTTGGTTAATTTATTTTGCCGAACAAATTTTCGATATCAATTGGGTTCGTTTTGGCGTATATCCTCGAACAGCTCAAGGTTTGATAGGAATACTTTTTATGCCACTAATTCACGCACCAAATGATATCAGTCATATATTAAACAACTCACTTCCAATCGTAATATTAACAAGTGCGCTAGTTTATTTTTATCGGGATATTGCTTTTAAAGTGCTCGCTTATTCGTGGTTGCTGACAGGGCTAGGAGTCTGGATTATTGCGGAAGACCGAGGATCTTTCCATATTGGAATTAGCGGTGTGATTTATGCGCTTGCAACCTTCATATTTGTGAGTGGTTGGCGCAGAAAATATTTGCCGCTTCAAGCTTTGGCCTTGTTTGTTGCATTTCTGTATGGTGGAATGATATGGGGAGTTTTCAAAACGTCGGAACGAATTTCTTGGGAAGGACATCTTTCGGGAATGGTGATCGGATATATATTGGC
>JBDNIA010000478.1:0-3430 GCA_041688525.1 Crocinitomicaceae bacterium
ACCAGCAATTTCGCCTGTAACAGTATCAAGTGTTAGGCCTGGAGGAAGTATACTAGGAGTGCTATCATCATTGAGAGAAGTTTGATAGTAACTAACAACACCTGATAGCGTATTAGGATCAATCACATCTAGTATTAGTGTAACATAATTATTAGCTCTTCTATACCCAAAGTCTCTTGGTGTTAACCAAATTGGCACACGAATATGAGTATTGTCGGCACTAAATACTCCGGTACCTACATTCATAACAGTAGTGTCCGATCTAAAGAAATCGTCGCCTACTACATACAATTTAAATGTACGACTTGCAACGGTATCTCCGTCACTTACACTAACTGTAAATTCGTAATAGCGATTAAGTTTCTTAGGAGACTGTGTAGGAGTACTTAGATCGTAAATTGTAGTGTCATAATAAAAACTGTCAAAGCCGTTAGAACTAGGAACACTCCAGTCGTATGCACTGGTACTTCCTGCATCATATCCTGCATCATCATAATAACCAGCTGCTGATGATTTTTCTATCGCAAGGATAGGATCAACAACGCCGACTAATCTACCATCGCGTGTTAGTTGTATGCCCGGAGGTAGAGTGCCACCTTTAGCTGGAACAAAATATTCAAGAACTTGTCCAGCAGCAGTATCAGTATCTATCACTTCTAATTGAAAGTCAACTGGTGCGCTGTCTAAGATATAGTAAACACCGTTATTACCTGCTGCTAATAAGTCTGCAGGAGTTTGCCAAACTGGTATATCGGCACCTTGTACTGTTATTTTAAATGTTCTGTCACTTATTTGTGAATTATATGTTGCTCTAAGTACAAATGTACTAACAGTTTCTCTTGCAACCTCTATTGGAGTTCCTGCTATTGTATTATTAGTTAATCTTAATCCTGCCGGCAAACTTCCACTTATTAGTTTAACAGTTGCACTCGGTTGTGAAAGTAGTAGTGATAACGGAGCAATCGTCACCTGCTCTTCGAGAGTGCCAAGACTATCACCGTTATTGCTTGTCCAAAAGTTTGCCATATATACTATTCCCTATATAGCATATTTATCTAAATTTTAGATACTACTGTAATCTGATACTAATGAGCTCGGAGCTGTAATTGAACCGTAGTCGATTGTAGTAGCTCTAAACAATAATTCTATACTTGTTGTTATATTATCAGATATTAATCCGTAGTCTGCACCTGTAACAATTCTATCTAATTCTTCTACATCAATACCGTTAACTGTACCAGTTAATGCTCCAACAACTGAAGTTGCATTAACAGTTGTTGCAGTTAGTGTACCTACATTATTAATATTAAATGCGTTAGCATCAAGAGCAGCTCCTAATGCTGGATTTTTATCTTGGAATATCAAATCTGTAGCATTAATTGCAACAGTGATATTACTTCCGGTTAACGAAGTGTCAATGTTCTGTCCGCCGTTAATGCCAAATGCTCTACCTACACCTGAAAGACTTAGTGTACTTCCATCAGTTCTAACAGTAATATTACCATTGTTGGTAATTGTAATACTTGTACCGTCGGAGCTAAGTGACATATTATCACCTGCAATTAGACTTCTAAAGTTTAGTATACTATTTTCTTTAGTATAAAATACTCCAGTACCTGTACCTAAGTTTGCTGCATTATTTTGCGGCACAACTCTTGCATCAAGTTCGTCAAAGTTGTTGTTAACCTTAACAAATGCCTGGCGGAGATCATCGCCTGTACCGTCGTTTGCTATATTACCTACATTAATTCTGCTGATTGTCATTTGTTATTCTCCGTTTATAGTGCTGCTATTCTTGATTGGAAATCTGTAAAGTTTGTACTTGCTGCAACTTCAGTTTTTAATGTTGCTAGTGTAATTGTTTCACTTATTAATGCGGCCGTAGTTTGAACAGAAGCATCTGGGAATGTTATTGTACCGTTTAAATACAAATCTTTAAATTTATGAGTAGGAGCACCTAAATCGTAAACGCCGTTTGCTGCCGGAACTACATTAGTTCTAATAGTTTGATCTAAGTTAAATGCAGCAAGTACACTATCAATCATCAGTGTCGAATCGTCAGCAAATACACTACCAACTAAATCTCCCGTGTTGTTAACATCAACTGTGATTAATCCATTTGATAAATCTGCTGCTGTTAAGTACCCTGAATTATTAAACAGTGTACTAATATTAGCACCTGGTTGTACAGCAGTCGCTGCCAATCCTCCTTGCACACTTGTAGCAGCATCAGTAATGCCGTATCCTCCAAGTGTAGTTGGAGTAACAGTTAAATTACCAAACGCAACAGTGGTTAAATAACCAACATTGTTAGTAAGTTGACCAATATTGTCGCCAGGCACTAGTACATTCATGTCATCTATTAAATCACTAAGTTGCGTAGGACGATTACTTAAATCATTGTAACTGCCTGTTACTGCAACAGTTGCAATTTCAGTGCCACCTTTTTTAATACTTGCAGCACTTAGTACACCTGCTGCAACAGTGCCACTAGCAGTAACATCAGTTACGCCAATAATACCGTTGCTTGTAAGTTGTAGATTATCTCCACTGGGTATTTCTTTTAATTTGTTACCATCAGTTGTGTCAACTATTAGTGGGTATCTATTCGCCATGTGTATTTTCCTCGCTTAGTGTATTTATTTGCTTTGCCATTATACTCTACCCACAACTGCTTCAACTGTTCCGCGATCGCTATCAGTCTTAACTCCAACTGCTTTACCAATAACTGTTCCTACTTTTGGATCATTATCAACAACTGCATAACCTGGTATTGAACTTGCAACTAACATATCACCTTTGGCAACTGTACCAATTACATTAACCGGAACACGACCTTGCAATGCTACACAAGTTTTAATACCTGGGCAACCTGCGTTCATGATATAAGCACTTTGATCACTTACTACGCCTGCAACTCTTGTTGTACGGTGTGTAGTGCTTTCGGTAACTTCTTTATCACCGCCAAATACCAGTACAGTACCTACAGCATATTCAAGATCGCCTTCATAGTACTCTGCTAAGTCAGCGTATGTTGCTTGCATGCGTGATCCAGCAGTTAAACTCCAGTTACCTGTAATAGTACCTGCTGTTGCTGCTGCACCAGTTGTAAGAGTTGTAGTAGTTACACTGCCGCCTGTTGTAACAGTTGTAGTTGAACTTGCAGTAGTTGCATTACCGCTCAGTGCCGCTGTAATTGTACCAGCACCAAAGTTACCACTTGCATCTCGCAATACAATTGTGCTACCAACGTTTGTTGATGCTGCTGTAATTGTAGCTGAGTTTGCTTGGCTTGTAATTGTACCAGCATTACCAGTTACGTTACCGGTTACATTACCTACAACTGCTCCTGTAAATCCTACTGAACTTATTTTTCCGTAAACAGAACCGCCAGTAACAAATGTAATAACGTCTGCACCACCACCAGCAA
>JBDNIA010000479.1:0-3505 GCA_041688525.1 Crocinitomicaceae bacterium
TGAACGATCTAATTTTGAAATAATCTGAGAAAACATAGTTATATTTGCCCTGAGAGGGAGTTTTTTTGTTATGCAACTCAAAGGTAATTTGAGATACGGAATATTCCCTCTTATTTTTTAAACGTTTAGGACGCTATTGTTTTTAGAACTATTAAAAAAACGCTCAACGTGATATAGAAAAAGTTCATACCTTTGAAACAGATTAAAAAGACATGAAAAACATAAATTTTATTGCCGAGACTTTTGAGAACAGAGACAATTGATTGCGGCTATTTTTTCTAAGGATTGTTAAAAGTAAGTAGACTTTTGTGCCACACATTATGTGCTCCTATTTGGAAAAGGTGCTCTAAATATCAATATATATTTTAATATTGATGAGAGCAAAACTGTATTTTTCGATTTATTGCAACTTGCAAATCCATCAAAAAGGCAAAACTAAGAAATAAGAATAATTTATCACTTGATAAAATTAATGGTACTTAAAAAGTAAAAACTTAATTTGCATCCAAACAATCGGATGCAAATAATTGAACAAAATTTGCTGTGCGATGTTTCTTACTTATTAATAAAATATCGATAGTTTCGAAATAGTATAACTTAAAAATGTGTGATTGTTGAAGAAGGCGAAACAGTAAGATTTAACAATCGAATTGTTCTCCTTTTATCCAAGTCACATAAATACATTGTACATTTGTCGCGGAATTACGATTCTTACTTAAGAAATAACGATTATGAAAAACATCAATTTTATTGCAGAGACTTCTGAGGAAAGAGATTTCGTAACAGCCTTAAAGAAAAACGTTAAAGATTATTTTACAACGAATGGCATTTCTAAAAAAGGGAACTGGAAAATGGTTGTGAAAACAATTGCTTTGCTTTCTCTTTATATAGCACCCTTTTTTATATTATTATTTGTCACTGTTCCCGCTTGGCTTGCTTTTGTATTAGTCGTTCTTGCGGGGTTCGGGATTGCTGGAGTTGGAATGAGTGTGATGCATGACGCGTGCCATGGAGCTTATTCTAAGAAGAAATGGGTGAACGATATGTTGAGTGGAACGAATTATCTTTTGGGTGCAAACTCATTAAATTGGATACTCCAACACAACGTTTTGCACCATACATATACAAATATTTCAGGTTTGGATGAGGATATTGATGAAAAAGCAATCATACGATTGTCAGAAAGCACTCCTTTGAAAAAATACCACCGTTATCAGCATTTCTATGCAGGTTTCTTGTATGGTTTGATGACTTTGAGTATGTTAATAAAAGATTTTTCCAAATTGAAAGATTATCACGCCAAGGGTCTTCTTGAAGGGCAGTATAAAAAAATGGCTTCGGAGTATGCGAAAATGCTAGTGCGTAAAGTTTTGTATGTTGGGGTGGCTTTAGTTTTACCAATTCTATTTACAGATTATACATGGTATCAAGTCCTTCTTGGGTTTTTTCTTTCCCATTGGGTAGCGAGTGTCATCTTGAGTTTTATTTTCCAATTGGCGCATTTAGTCGAAGATACAGAAGAAAGTGAAGAAACTGAGGTTGTGAACAACGACTGGTATGTTCATCAACTGCGTACTACGGCAAATTTTGCGAGAAATAATAAAATTTTGGGTTGGTATGTTGGTGGTCTTAACTTTCAAGTAGAACATCACTTATTCCCGTCTATTTGTCATATTCACTACGCTAAGATTGCTCCAATAGTAGAAGCAACAGCGAAAGAGTATGGGATTCCTTATCACGTTAATCGCACTTTGGGGAATGCAATAGTTTCTCACTTGCGTCACTTGAGAGATTTAGGGAAATATGATAAAATTAGTACAATAGGTTAGTCGTTCTGTGGTTTAGCCACTCCTCGTAACTTGTAACATATCTTCTGTCAAAGCAATTGTCTTCTTCATTCCAAAATTCATGGGAAAAACGCATGGTTTTTCCCAAAATTTTCTTTGATCCTGCGTTGGTTGAACAGCAATCTGCTGTTATAATACCGGATTTCATTTTTTGAAAGCCATAGTCAATTAACGCATGCGCTATTTCTGTTCCGAAGCCAACACGCCAAAATTGTTCGCGCAAACGATAGCCAATTTCTGGATCACCTTCATCATTTGTTAGAAATGCCGAAACACCAATAAATTCCTTTGTGTCCTTGCGAACAGTAGCCAAAATGATTTTATCAGAAGCTGTAAAGTCCGAAACTCTGTGTTTATCAAAGCTTTTATCGCTTTCCTCGCGCGACATTATGGGTCTAGGAATTGGATTCATAACATTTGCATTGCTCATCATGTCAAAGTAGGCTTCACGATCTGCTTCTTGAAGGCGACGAAGTATTAGTCTGTCCGTTGTAATTTCCATTTTTCTAATTTCATAGTGCAAAAAAAAGAACGCTTCCCAAATTGAGAAGCGTTCTTGACTTATTTTGATTTGAGTTTCTTATAACCCAAAAGCGCTTTTCACTTGATCTACATAGTCTAATTTTTCCCATGTAAACAATTCCACTTCTTTCGTGATTGTTGTTCCATCAGGCGAAGTAAACGATTTAGTAACGATCTCGTTTTTTCTGCCCATGTGGCCATAAGCCGCAGTTTCAGAATAAATAGGATTGCGCAACTTTAAACGTTGTTCGATGAAGTAAGGACGTAAGTCGAAAATAGCTTCAATTTTGCGAGCAATTTCACCATCTTTCATGTCAATTTTTGCCGTTCCATATGTATTGACAAATACACCACAAGGTTTAGCAACACCAATTGCATACGAAACTTGAACCAATACTTCGTCACACAAACCTGCCGCAACCATGTTTTTAGCTATGTGACGCGTCGCGTAAGCTCCTGAACGGTCAACTTTGCTTGGATCCTTTCCAGAGAATGCTCCACCACCGTGAGCGCCTTTTCCTCCATAGGTATCAACAATAATCTTACGACCTGTCAAACCAGTATCTCCGTGAGGTCCGCCGATAACAAATTTACCAGTTGGGTTAATATGGTATTGAATTTCGTCTGTGAACAAAGCTTGAATGCTTAACGGCAATTTTGCTTTCACACGTGGAATAACGATTTCGATTATGTCTTTTTTAATTTTGGCTAACATTTCTGGCTCCGAAGCGAAATCATCGTGTTGTGTAGAAACTACGATAGTATCAATCCTTTGGGGAACGTTTTCGTCAGAATATTCAATTGTTACTTGAGATTTTGCATCTGGGCGCAAATAAGAAATTACATTCGATTCATTGTGACGAATGCCAGCCATTTCTTGTAAAATCGCGTGAGATAAATCCAATGCCAACGGCATGTAGTTCTCAGTTTCCTTCGTTGCGTAACCAAACATCATACCTTGGTCACCAGCGCCTTGTTCTTCTGGGTTTAACCTGACAACTCCCTGGTTGATGTCAGAAGATTGTTCGTGGATTGCAGATAAAATTCCGCAAGAATTTGCCTCGAACATGTATTCTGATTTTGTATACCCAATTTTTCGGATAACTTCACGAGCGATAGATTGAACGTCCAAATAA
>JBDNIA010000480.1:0-8272 GCA_041688525.1 Crocinitomicaceae bacterium
ACCAAAACAAAATGAAGGAAAAACGCGACGAACTGATAAAAAGAAGAAAAAATTCTGTTCTAGGTGGTGGTGAAGCTCGAATTGCGAAACAGCATGATGGCGGTAAATTGACCGCTCGCGAACGTATAATTTTGTTGTTGGACGAAAACTCATTTCAAGAAACGGGAATGTTCATAGAACACCGGTCTACTTATTTTGGTTTGGATAAAGTGCATTATCCAGGTGATGGAGTTGTAACTGGTTTTGGAACTGTTTACGGTCGCCTAGTCTACGTTTTTTCTCAAGATTTCACCGTGTTAGGCGGTTCCTTGTCAGAAACACATGCCGAGAAGATTTGCAAATTAATGGATTTAGCCATGAAAAATGGTGCGCCTTTGATTGGTTTGAACGATTCTGGAGGAGCCCGAATTCAGGAAGGAGTTGTATCTCTTGCGGGTTATGCAGATATTTTCTTTAGAAACACAAGAGCTTCTGGTGTGATTCCTCAAATCTCCGTAATTATGGGGCCTTGTGCGGGAGGAGCGGTTTATTCTCCAGCCTTGACCGATTTTATTTTTATGGTAGAAGAAACTTCGTACATGTTTGTAACAGGACCAAATGTTGTTAAAACAGTGACCCACGAGGAAGTAACATCTGAAGATTTGGGTGGAGCTAAATCTCACGCAGAACGGTCAGGTGTAAATCACTTTACAGCAAGTAACGATGTAGAATGTTTGAAAAAAGTGCGTGACTTGATTACGTATATGCCACAAAACGCCAAAGAATTAGCGCCACAACCAAGCATTTTTGAGTTTTCAAATAATAAATTAGAAACAATACAAAACATATTACCAGATAATACGAACTTACCTTACGACATCCGTAAAATCATCAATTGTGTGATTGACGATGAAAGTTTCCGTGAAGTTCAAGAAGATTTTGCGAAAAATATAGTTGTAGGCTTTGCTCGTTTGGAAGGAAAAACATTGGGAATAGTTGCCAATCAGCCCGCTTCAATGGCTGGAGTTCTGGACATTGATTCGTCAAGAAAAGGAGCGCGTTTTGTTCGTTTCTGTGATGCATTCAACATTCCTTTATTAGTATTCGAAGATGTTCCTGGATTCTTACCGGGAACAGATCAAGAATGGAGAGGAATTATTACACACGGAGCAAAATTGTTGTACGCTTTTTCTGAAGCAACAGTGCCGAGAATTACAGTTATCATTCGTAAAGCATACGGTGGAGCATTCGACGTAATGAACTCTAAAAACATTGGCGCTGACTTAAATTACGCTTGGCCAACGGCAGAAATTGCAGTTATGGGAGCGAAAGGGGCAGCAGAAATTATTTTTAAAAGAGAAATTTCAGAAGCAGCCAATCCAGCAGCCAAATTGTTAGAGAAAGAGGCAGAATACGCTGAGAAATTTACAAACCCTTATCGAGCAGCAGAACGCGGATTTGTTGATGAAGTAATTCTTCCAGAAGAAACACGACCAAGATTGATTGCAGCTTTCAAATCATTAGAAAACAAAAGCGAAAGTTTGCCGTGGAAAAAGCATGGGAATATTCCACTTTAAAAAATTACAAGTTACAAGTTACAAGTTGAGCAGTTTCTACGAAACGCTCTTTTAGTTTAAGTTTTAGGTGTGAATAATTCAGTGCCTAGAACTTGACTCAAGCAACTTGTAACTTCTAATTAACAACTTTCCCACTACCTTTTCCTCAACCATCGCGGCAATAGTAATGCGCCAATAAACAAATACGGAAAATACGAAATCAAGCGCCAAATCACCGCCATTGCAATAAGCAACATACTGGATGTCGCGAACGGCGACAACAATTCACCAAAAGCGTATTCAGCGACACCACTTGCGCCAGGCGTTGGACTAACAAGCATGAACAACCAAAGAACGAGTTGTTTTCCCAATAGAACGAAATGTTCCGTAATTGACAATTGAATAAAGGCTTGCAAAATCGCATTTATGACTAAATACCGTGAAACCCATGAACCGCAAGTGCTCAAAAAGGCTTTGACCCAAAACGAAAACGGTTCACCTTTCAATTCACCAGAAGTCGTGTAAATTTCCTCTCCAGTCTGCATTGCTTTTTTTCGCCAACGTTTGAGAAGAGGAAAACGAAAGATAAAACCCAAAACAGTTTTCGCTAAAGTAGGGAAAATGAAAATACTCGCAAAAAGGAAGGAGCAGACAATAAATATCGTTGCAAAACCGGTCCAAAAAATGAATTGCACACTGGCAGAACTAGAAATGTTTTCTGGAAACAAAATGTCTTGATCGATGATTAGGAAAACGACAGGAATCATTAAAATATAAAAGAAATTGTCTAGAAAAGCAGTGATAACAACGATTGCCGTTGAACGACCCAAAGCAATTCTTTCCCGATTTAAGATAAACATAGCAATTGCCGCGCCGCCAACAACGCCTGGAGTTAGAGCCGAAGCAAATTCCCAAAGGAGAATGACGTTAAAAGAACGTTTCCAGGACAATTCGCTTTTTGTCAATACACGTATGCGAACCATATAAAAGAAATCACGACCAACCATAAATAATACGGCAACGGCCAGCCAAATCCATACGTGAGCGCCAAAATCAATGGATTTTATAACTGAAGAAACCGTTTCTAAAGCATAATCGCCATTATCAGAAAGTACAAATTCCTTGGAGTTGTGAATGTCGACTACTCCATTTTTGTTGGCATCAATCCAACTGTAGTTTCCTTTTCCTTTGTCGAGGGAAATATATGTTGTTTGGTTGACGCTGCTGTAAATCATCCATATAGCAATGGACAAACCAAGGACAATAGGAATACTAATCTTCCAGCCAGAAAGTGATTTTTCTATGGAGTTATTTGACGCCATCAGCGGCTTTTTTAAGAACTACTTCTAAATCCCAATTCGCACGAACCTTTTTCGTTTCTTCGAATGTCTCAACGAATTCAGGTTGTATTTTGAGTTCTTGATTTCCTCCATCCCATTGACCATTGCCATTTTCATCGAAAATAATACGGAAGGAATAGTCGCCGGGCTTTAAGTTTTTGAATGAATACGTACGCACGCTTTTTGGCATAGGAACAGACTCAATAAGTTTATTCATTGAAAGAATCTCCAGTACTAAATTTTCCTCGAAACTAGAAAGATCAACTTCCAGATTCCCAAGATCTTTTGACGTCAAACAATTAATTTTCACAACTAAAGTATCGATGTTGGCTTCATTTTTCGCCGTAATAGCACCGGGTAAAAAGATTAAGTTTACACTTGAGACACCTTGTCTTTCGAAATCTATTTCTATTCGACTTCCAAGAGAATTCAAACTACGGACAATTAATTTGGAGCTGTCTTTAGCATTTTCGACGGTAATAAAAGAAGCATTTAAAATATCTACTTCTGCTGTGGCAATCAAGTTAACTAAAGCTAAGGGAAGAAGATCATTTCCTTTTTCTAGTTGTATTTCTAGTGATTTGGCTTTCGCTTTTTGCGTAATACGAAGTGAGGTTGTATCCGTCCAGTTCTCGCCCGAAGTGATAAGTGTATATAAGCTGGAATCTCCTGGATAAAAGGGCAACAATAGTGAATCAGAATTGAAGTAAATGTAATTATTCTTAGGAATTGACTCACTATTTATTGTGAAGGAGGCATTTTTTAACGAACGATTTGCCGCGATGGAAAAAGTGCCAGGAGCATTAAATTTGAAACTTGTAACTTTCGGTTTTAATTGAGGAAGGTAGGTACGGATAGGAACAGAATCAGAATAATTCCCATTAATTATGATCGAATTGTTTTTAAACCCAATTTGTTCATCTGGCTGGTGTTTCAAGTCTTTATTTTTATCATAAAAAGCGATGACGTCATATTTCCCAGGTTTTAAATATGAGAAACTTACTTGACCATCATCCAGCGACTCTGCAAAATAATTTGGACGAACACTATCGGAGAAGGCTTCATACAAGCCCACCAACCATTTTTTTTGAGGCGTATTAGTAAAAGCGTCACGAACAAAGAATAAAGCAGTCATGCTGTCAATATAGTCGCCAGTTGAGAACACAAAAGTCATGAGAGAATCGTTGTTTTCTTTTGTGTCCTGAACGACTCTATTTAAATAGAAAGCATATGTTGTATTGGAAGAAAGTTCTTCTGCCCAGGAAATGAGTAAAGTTTTATTTTGCACCTTGGCAATAGGCTTAATATTTGGAGGAACGACAATTAAGTTTTCACTTGGATTGTTGAGCTTAATGAATTCATCAAAAGGAATTACAAGTTCTTTTCCATTGTAAGAGGTAATTCCATTTTTTGGTTTCATTTGCCCCATAATTGGTTGAGGCGCCGTTTCGTCTTTCTCGCCTCCACTAAGCACGCCAACTTGGGCACAAGAAACGAACAAGAAAAGAATTAATACAACTCCGAAACGCATAAGGCAAGTTCTTCTAAATATGTTTTGTCTATAGAATCAAAATCATCGAGTTTGTCGCTATCGACATCTAAAATAGCAACAACTTCGCCATTGACTAGTATCGGGATAACAATTTCACTTTTTGAAGATGAGCTGCAAGTAATGTGCCCGGGAAAAGTATCCACATCGGGAACAAGAACGGTTGCTTTCTTTTCCCAAGAAGTTCCACAAACACCTTTTCCTTTTGAAATTCGCGTACAAGCAATTGGCCCTTGAAACGGCCCTAAAACCAATTTATCGTTTTTTACAAAGTAAAATCCAACCCAGAAAAAACCAAATGTTTCTCGCAAAGCCGAACAGATATTTGCCGTGTTTGCGATGAGGTCCGTTTCGCCACTAACTAAAGATTTGATTTGAGGGATAAGGGATTTATATGTATTCTCTTTACTGCCCCTTTTTATTATAAGTTCTTCTGCCATACAAGAACAAAAATGGTGTTTTTTTGTCAACTATTGAAATTTTTCGCTATCTTCAAATAATAACTTAAAGGATTATGTTAGAAAAAATACCTGTTGAGAAAATATTATTCTTAGATATAGAAACTGCGCCACAAGTTTATAAATATGAAGAGTTGTCCCCGGAAGCCAAGTATTTATTTGAACTAAAAACAAGGTATCAAAAAACCGAAGAAAAAGAGTTTAGTACGATTTGGAACGAAAGAGGTAGTATTTTTGCTGAATTTGGCAAAATTATCTGCATTTCTGTCGGTTTTGTGCATGAAACGAGAACGGGACGTGAAATCAGAATGAAGAGTTTTACCCACGACGATGAAGAAACTTTGTTGAACCAATTCAAAAATTTGCTTGAAGAAAGTAGTTCACGTTTTCCTATTCTTTGCGGACACAATGCGAAAGAATTTGATTTCCCATATATCTGTAGAAGAATGTTGATCAACGGTATTGAAATACCACAGATTTTGGATTTAGCGGGCAAGAAACCATGGGAAATTCCACATCTTGATACAATGGAACTTTGGAAATTCGGGGATTTCAAGGCCTATACTTCTTTGGCTTTACTTTGTCATGTATTTAAAATCCCTACACCAAAGGATGATATTTCTGGTGCAGACGTTGCGCGAGTGTATTATGAAGAAAATGATCTGGAAAGAATTAAAGTGTATTGTGAAAAAGACGTTGTGGCTTTAATTCAACTCTTCCTTCGAATGAAAGGAGAAAACCTTGTAGACAACGGAGACATCATTTATTCGTCGTGACACAAATCACATTGATTTTTCATAAAATAATTGATTTTGGCACGTTTTCGGGACAAAGACTTTCCCATAGAATCAACTAACTATACAAGCTACTAAATATCATTTTTTTAATTTCCCCGTTACCGGATAATTCTTTACTTTTAGTTTGAATGGTTGTTTGTGTTATTCAGAGATAAAGCAACACACAAATAAATAGGATATGAAGGCAAGATTTCTTTTTTTACCTCTACTTTCACTTTTAAATTTCAAGCTCAAGAGATTGTTTATTTATGTGTTAAAAATAGTGTTAATGGATGGTTCGACGCATGGAAATACACTATGACAAGTAGCTCAAGTGGAGGCTTTGAGAAATTGACGAATAATTATTCTCACCACTATTGGTGGGCTGAACCTTCTCCCGACAATACAAAGTTACTTTTAATTCGGTCTTCTGATGCACTAGGGACAAAAGCTCTATTCAATTATGACAGTTGTCAAGTTGTGATATTAGACCTTATAAATAACACGACAAACGTAATTGTAGATTATGACCAGTACGGCTGGACTTCCTTCGGAAACCCACATTGGCATCTAAGTGGAAATCGAATTATCATGTATGCAAAATCCAATAATAATAATTTATTTACAATAAATACGGACGGGACTAATCCATAACAAATTTCAAGTCAAACCAGTTTAGATCCGAATTGGTTAAAGAGTGGAGAAAAAATAACCTTTATTGGCTATAGTAATACACCGACTTCACCTTTAAGTATTGACGATTATGAAGTATTTACTGCAGATTATGATTATCAAATGAATACCATCTCGAATGTGAGTCAATTGACTAATGATACTTTGCGTGATCAAAACCCTTGTTTTTCTTAGGACGATAGGCAAATTGTCTTTTCTTCGGGAAACAATAGTTTAACGTATTCAGATATAATCCGTATCGAATTAAATGGAGGAAATAGAACTACTCTATTTGACGATGGAAAAGTAAATAACGAACCCTTGAATTGGGACACAAATAATAAAGTTTATTACCACAGGATAAGTTACAATGGAATAACATATGTAGCGAAAAACTATAATGCAACCACAAGCATTAATTCGAATATCTGGGCAGAGTCTTCTGTAGATAACAGTATTTCAACTTATTATAAATAACAGAGTTTATTGTCTACAGAAGAATTAAACGATTGTGTTGACAACCTTTTAGTTTATCCAAATCCGATTAACAACAATTTACTAACTATTGAAATTCCTGAAAGGTGAAGGTAAAGTAACATTTTTCAGTTTGGAAGGAAAAGTTGTATTAGAAGAACAAGTTTTCAATTTAGTCACGAGTGTTGATGTTAGCAGTTTAAATCGTGGAGATTACATATTACAATTAAAAACGGATGGAGGAGTTGTGAATCAAAAAATAATCAAAGGATTTTAACGAAGTTTCAAAGCAAATAAAAAAGGCGATCTCTTGACCGCCTTCAAAATTTTAGGTAAAAGAGTATTTATTGAATAAATACAGTCTCTTCGCTAGTGACTTCTTCAACCACTTTAATAATTCCGCTACCTGTTGTTGTGCCAAATGATGCAGAAATATTTAGAACGGCAACACCTGCTTGCCCTTTTTGGTAAATATTGTTTAGGTTGAAGATTGCTTCTCCTGCGGAGTTGCTTTTAGTCGTATCTGAAACATTGACTTTTCCTTGCTGACCAGGTTCAGAAGATTCGCCATAAAGTACTACTCTTGCTCCAGAAACGAGTGAATTATCTGAATTACGGATATAAATTTTAGCGACAGTATCTTTCTTTTTGTTGCAGCCCATTAGTGCAATTGACCCAAAACTAAAAAGAACGGCTAAAATTATAAATGAATGTTTTTTCATGCTTATATAGTATTAATCGAAATTGACTGTTTTTACGGAGGTATTGTGGATACGAACTCTGAAGCCAGAACCCTGGCCTGAATCCGCGCCTTTTTTTACGATGACGTCAAAAACACCAACAGGGTTTTCTTCTCCTGCTGTTGCAAAATAATCCTCCATTGCAAATTCTACGAAACCAGAAGAGTTCGTTAAAAGTGTGTCAACGTAAGGAAAAGTTTTTGTTGCGTTTTCTACATCACCAATTATGACAACTTTAGCGCCTTCAACTAATTGGTCGTTTGCGCTGCGAACGTAAACTTTTGCAAAAGAGGGATCTTTGTTTTTACAAGATTGCAAAAACCCGATGGACAAGGACATAAGACCCAATATCATTGTTGTATAAAGCGATTTTTTCATTTTTATTATTAAATCAGTGCGACCAAAGATAAACTAATTTTTAAAATTCTCTTAAAGAATGACATTTTACTCAAAATCTTTAACTTCGCACAATTACTTATTGTTGGTTAAAACAATTTAAATCAACCAAAAGTTACATGTACAACGAAGAAAATAGCACAAGGTGGTGTTAAAACGATAAGATGAAGGAAAAAATTGCACAAATTCGAAAGAAAATGAAGGTTGAGGCGATCAAAACGCATGATGCCTTGGAAGCTTTTCGAATTGCTTATTTGGGAACAAAAGGAGTGATGAAGCAGCTTTTTGGTGATTTGAAAGAGGTTGCCAACGAAGAAAAGAAAGAAGTGGGA
>JBDNIA010000012.1:0-5458 GCA_041688525.1 Crocinitomicaceae bacterium
AGGGGTAGCCAGAAGTATTCCAACTCAATATGGCTGTGCCATTACTTGGATTATTTAAGGAAAGCACGATATTTTTTAAAGTGGTACTATTCGTTGCTCCACTAATATTATCGATAACAGAGATAAAGTAGTTCTTAACTGAAGATACACCAGTATGGGTGAAAGTTGTGATTACTATGTTTGTAATACTAGCTATAAAACCATCTTCAAGAGAATGAACCTCGTAAGACACAAAATTTCCTCCAGGATCCGGGACTTGTTGCCAATTAAGCACAATATCGTTACCAACCGTTTGGATACAAGACCAAATCGGAGGCGGCAAAAACATTTTATTGTTAAATGACTGATTGTTAGCGAGCAGGCATTCATTTCCAAAAAGGAAATAAAGAAATGCAATTAGAACAATTCGATTCATATGAACTAAACGAAGAAAATCCATTATTAGTATAAACGAAATGTATTCAAATAGGTTGCTAAAATCCTATATTTTCCTCAGCCTGCAGTAACAATTGTCATTTCATCCCATGACAAATATTTCTTTGCAAGTTCTTGTATCCGTTCCGGCGTGATTTCACGAATACTTTTTATACTCTCGTTATAGAATTCCAAGCTCATATCGTGAATTTCTGCATTCAAATATAGGTCTATCATGGAATACGGTCCATCGGCACTTTTCAAGAGTTGTCCCAACAAGTAATTTTTTATCACATCCAATTCTCTCTGAGGTACTAATTCCGCTTGTAAGCGGTTGATTTCGTATTTAATTTCTTTTAGAGTCGCATCTTTAAATTCTTTTCCAACTTCAGTTGCGATCATGAAATACCCAAAATTATTAAATTCGGCAACCATAGAACCAATTCCATATGTATACCCCTTGTCTTCACGAATATTAGTCATCAATCGGCTGCCAAAATAGTCGCCAATTATCGTATTTAAAATTTGAAAATCATTATAGTCTGGGTGCGTTTTATTAAATAATATTTTTCCAACTCGAATTGCTGCTTGCATTGCGTCTGACTTTTCAACAGCATATAATCCAACTCTATTTTTAAAATCACGCGCGTATTCACAACTTGGCTCTTTGGCCCATTCGCCGAAAAGGTCAATGATTTCATCGACAAAATCTTGACTAAAATTGCCAACCACAGCCACTTTAGTTAAACCGTGTAAATAGTTATCGTTGAAAAACCGTTTGAGTTTAATTGGTTCAACATTTTCGTAGTAATCTTCCTCTACGACTTTGGCATAATCAGGATGAGAAAAGAATAAATTATGTTGAAATGCACGTTGTGCTAAAAATCTTGTTTTTTGCAGATTAACTTGGAATCTCTGCTTCTTATCTTGAACTAATTCTTCCACCTCTTTAGCCGAGCAGTTCATTTCTGAGATAGATTTTTTAATAAGCTGAAGAAGTGCGGGCATATTTTCACGCAATGCATAAACACTTATAACAGCACCTTCAGAAGTTATTCCACTTTCGAAAAATCCTCCGAGTAAGTCCATTTGATGGCTTATTTGCGTGGAGGATATTTCCTCATTGCCGGATAAAAGTAAACCGTTAACAAATGAAGCTGTTCCTTTTTCACCCTTTATGGTGCCAGCATCAAAATACAAATCAACACGAGAAGTTTCATTTGGAACTTCTGACATGAAAATAAGTTTAACATTTGGGTTGATATCAAAAACCTTCGGGTTAATGAAATCTATTGATTCTATTGGGTTAAGAGGAGGGGCTATATATCTATCCATTTGTCTCATTGTTATCAGCAATTACTCTCAATAGAGTGCAATTCGTTTGTTTTAAAATTCTTTTTGCAATTTCTTGAATGTCATGAACGGTTATTTTTTGGTAAATCTCCAGTTCTTCGTTGATACCATTCGCATCACCAAGAAGTTCAAAGAAGCTTAAATTCATAGCTCGATTTAGTAAGCCTTGTTCTTGAAACTCTTTTGAAGTTCGGATTTTGTTGACCAGTTTGATCATTTCATCGTCGGACATAAATGATTTCGAAAAATCACCTATACATGCCCAAAGGGCTTTTTCAAAATCAGTGAAATTGACTCCGTTGTGTAATTTCCCAGATATTACTAAAAGTCCTACATCTGTATTCCCAGTAATGTAAGCTTGAATTTCTGAACAAAGTTTCTTTTCCTTTTTCAGCTCCACGAACAAGCGTGATGACTTTTCTCTGCCGAGTGCGTCACTGAGTGCGTCAACAATATAATATTCAGGATTTTTCCTTTCGGGCATTTTGAAAGCAAAATAGAAAGCATCCGCCGGAACTTTTCTATAAATGGTTTTTTCTTTGAAAATCGTCTGTTCAGGTTCTTTGTTCAGCATACGAACATTTTTTTCTTGAGCAGGAATTTCACCATAATATTTTTCAACTAACATTTTGACTTCTTCTAATTCAAAATTACCAGCTATGCACAATACGGCATTTGCAGGATGATAATGTTTTTTGAAGAATACGCGAACATCTTCCATTGTCGCATCTTGAATGTGCTGAATATTTTTCCCTATCGTTGCCCATTTGTATGGATGGACTTCATATGCTAAAGGTCGAAGTTCAAGCCAAACATCACCATAAGGTTGATTTAAATAGCGTTGTTTGAATTCCTCAATAACAACATTACGTTGAACTTCCAAACTTTTAGGAGTAAAGGCGAGCGATAACATTCTATCGCTTTCCAACCACAAAGCCGTTTCAATATTTTCTTTTGGCAGAACATTGTAGTAGTTTGTTAAATCATTAGATGTGAATGCATTGCTTTCTCCTCCAGCATTTTGCAACGGAGCGTCGAAGTCGGGAATATGAATTGAACCACCAAACATAAGGTGTTCAAATAAGTGAGCGAAACCAGTTTTATTTTCATTTTCGTCCCGAGCTCCCACATCGTAGAGTGTATTTACTACTGCCATTGGCGTTGTAAGGTCTTGATGAAATAAAACGCGTAATCCATTTTTTAAGGTAAATCGTTCAAAGTCAATCATTAAAAGTTGTATTTTGGATTTTTATATTCTATGGAGACCAATCTGAGTTCTGTAATAATTTCAATTAATACTTCTCCAGCGGGCTTTATTTCATTAATCATACCAGAAACTTGGCCTATTTCAAGTTCACCTTCTTCAAGTTCACCCTCAAACATACCTTTTTTGGCTCTTCCACGGCCAAGAAGATTTTGGAGTTCTTCTTTTGAGGCATCTCTTTCGTAGGCCGATTCGATTTCTCTATAAAACTTATTTTTTATCAATCGAACAGGTGTCAGCTCTTTTAATGTGAGTAGCGTATCTCCTTCTTTAGCCCTTAAAACGGCATTCTTGAAATTCTTATGAGCGCTTGATTCATAGGTCGCGACGAATCTACTTCCAATTTGAACAGCGTCGGCTCCAAGTACCATTGCAGCAAGCATTCCCCTACCAGTTCCTATTCCTCCGGCTGCTATAACGGGAATTTTCACGGCAGCACAAACCATAGGAATCAAACAAAAAGTGGTTGTTTCGTCACGTCCATTATGACCTCCGGCTTCAAATCCCTCCGCAACTATAGCATCAACTCCGGCTTCTTCCGCTTTGAGAGCAAATTTCACACTTGATACAACATGCACAACAATAATCCCCTCCTTTTTAAGGATTTCTGTCCAAGTTTTCGGATTCCCCGCCGAGGTAAATACAATGGGGACTTTGTGTTTAATTATTGTTGCAACGTGTTTGTCGATATCTGAATAAAGTAAAGGTAAATTTACCGCAAAAGGTTTGTTAGTTGATTTTTTATATTTGATAATATGTTCTTCTAATACCTCTGGATACATGGAGCCCGAGCCGATAACGCCCAATCCCCCCGCCTTAGAAACTGCCGAGGCTAGCTTCCAACCAGAACACCATATCATTCCAGCTTGTACAATTGGATATTGAATATTAAAAAGTTCGTTAATTCTATTCTCCATAGTTTTTATTGTTGCCATAAAAATAGCTTTTTTCTTCGCATTAGGCCCTTATTTTGCGGAGAAGTCTTTGAATTATTTCGTCAAATTAGTACAACTGTTTGACAGATTATTTCGTCTGTCTTATAACTTTCAGTAATTTAGGTTCAGATTATGAAAAATAACTTTTTTTTACTTCTTTCATCTTGCCTCTTTCTCTTTGCTAACTCAACGCATGCCCAAGAAATAGATTATAATCTGGACAAACACAAAATGTTAATTGAAAATAAGGGGCAATGGGATGAGCAGATATTATTTCAAAGTAAATTTTCTGGAGGGAATTTGTGGGTGCAGCAGCATAAGTTATTGTTTCATTTACAAGATTTTAGTGCATACCAAGCGCAGCATGCAAATTTTTCAACCGATGTGCCAAATTCAGAGAGATATCGGCAGACAATTGTTCAAGCGAATTTTATCGGCTCAAATGAAGTAACTGAAATTAAAAAAGACAATCCTTCTGTTCATTATTACAATTATTTCTTAGGTAACAAGGAATCAAAATGGGCCAACAATGTGCACTCCTTCCATAAAGCCCGCTTGAAGGAATTATACAGCGGTATTGATCTTCAAATTATCCAAACTGCTGCTAAAATGAAATATGAATTTCATGTGGCGCCAAATGCAGACCCAAACCAAATATTAATCGAGTATGCGGGACAGAAATCATTGAAAATTGATCGAAAAGGAAATTTAATTATCACTACAGAATTAGGATTAATCCTTGAAGAGAAGCCATATGTTTATCAAGTTGTTAATGGTAAATTCAAAGAAATATCCAGTCAATTTCAAATCGAAAAGACTACCGTTCGCATCAAAATTGGAAATTATAATAAAAACCTACCTTTAATAATTGATCCAGAATTAATTTTTGCAACATATTCAGGTTCAGTAACGGATAATTTTGGAATGACAGCCACTTACGGTTATGACGGCACTGCTTATTCTGGAGGAATGGTTTATGGAAATGCTTACCCAACAATACCTAATTCTGGTGTTTTTGATTCTGTTGGGAATTTTACAGGGCCAAGTTCAGCTGCTACTGGCATAACTGATGTGTTTATTTCGAAATACAATGCCTTGGGAACACAGATGCTTTGGACTACTTTTTTGGGCGGTGGTACTGATAATTTTGGCACTGAAACTGCGCAGAGTATGATCTGTGACGCACAAAATAATCTTTACGTTTATGGATCCACATCGAGTATTGACTTTCCAATTGTAAACGGTTATCAGAATTCGCACAACGGTGGAAACCCAAATTCAAATTTTGAATATAATGGAGTTTATTTCCAAAGTGTAGGTTCCGACATTTATGTGGTAAAAATCAGCTCAGACGGGCAGAGCTTAATGGCGTCTACCTATTTCGGTGGTAGCGGAAACGATGGAATAAGTTATAATATTTCGGGAGGATCATACAATACCGCTGCTGCATATGATTCCTTAACGACAAATTATGGTGACCAGTTTAGAGGTG
>JBDNIA010000481.1:0-2845 GCA_041688525.1 Crocinitomicaceae bacterium
AGATCATCCATTTGAAAAACAATCAGAACCTCCTCCAAAATCAATACAAGGGGTTCTGTTTTGAAAAAGTGTCATCTTCTTCCTGAAAGTCAATAGAATCAACCTACGATTTCGATTTTTAAATTATTTAGGACGCTATTGCTATAAAACAATTTCTATGACAAAAATTTTACAATTTGCTATGCGCAAATCGGGATTAGGCATATTGGCTTTTGGTTTACTCCTCTCGCAGTACGCCAATTCTCAGTATTGTAGTCCCGCTACAACGAATACAACAATATTGCCAGATATAGCTACCCAGAACACGGGTAGTTTTTCTTCTGGATTTAGAGCATTTAACTTCTCGGCAACTTCAGGCTGTAGTTATACATTCTCTACTTGTGGATTGTCAAGTGCTGACACTTATCTTCGTTTGTATTCAACAAGCACGGGAGGTACGGCGCTTGTTAATGCGGATGATAACTGTAGCGTACAATCTGCATTCACTTGGTCCTGTACAACATCAGGTTCATATTCGGTTTTACTGTCGAATTATTTTTGTAACGCCCTTTCTAGTGCAACTTCGATGAATTATTCAAGTTCATGTGCATCTGCTCCTTGTACAAATCCGACTAATGCTGGCGCAGCACTTTCTACGCCAACAGCAGCTTGTGCTGGACAGACAATCAATTTGACTTTATCCGGTGCTGCTCAAGGTAGTGGTTTAACCTACCAATGGCAATCTTCACCTGCTGGAGTAACCTACACGAATATCTCAGGAGCGACAAACTCAAGTTATTCAACAACACAGTCTGCGTCAACTTACTATCGATGCGTTGTAACATGTGCTTCTGGAACACCTTTAAACTCTACTCCTGTTCAAGTTAACATGAGTTCATTCTTAAACTGTTACTGCTCAAGTAGTGCACAATATACGTCGTACGGAGAAATACTAAATGTTTCTTTAGGTTCTCTAAACAATACTTCATCTTGTGGATCAACAGGTGGGCCAGGCAGTGTTAACAGTTTATATTCAAATTTTACAAATTCAACACCAGTAGTTGCTATTCCAAACCTTACACAAGGTTTTGTTTATCCATTAAGTGTAGAAGTTGGCACATGTTCTGGCAGTCTTAACAATGTAACGAAAGTCTATATTGACTACAATCAAAATGGGTTATTTACCGATGCAGGAGAAGAAATATATGCTTCCTCAACTTACACTTCAGGAGCTCATTTTGAAACGGCCAACATAACTATTCCATCGAGTGCGACTACAGGCAACACTCGGATGCGTATTGTTAACGTTTATACAACGTCAGTATCAGCCGTTAACCCTTGCGGTACTTATAGTTATGGTGAAACTGAAGATTATTTTGTAAATATTGCAGTTCCATTGGCAAACGATGCAGGTATTTCTGGTTTTATTAACCCAGTTATTCCAACGTGTACGTTTAATGATACTGTTTCAGTTACTTTAAACAATTACGGTACAGATACCTTGACTTCGTCAAGCATCAATTGGAGTTGGAACTCAATCGTTCAAACAGCAATATTCTGGACGGGTTCTATTGCACCATTGTCTTCAGCTACTGTTTATTTAGGAACTGTTGCTTATGCAGCAGGTGATGATTTAGCTGCTTGGAGTTCAAATCCAAATGGAGTGGTTGAAAATCCAGCTGGTGCATACAATGATTCATCGATCATTACTAATTTATTGACAGGTTTGTCGGGTATTTATACTATTGGTGGAGCAACTCCAGATTTCCCAGATGTTTTAACTGCTTTAGGAGCATTGAACTTCGCTGGAGTTTGTGGACCGACAACTTTCAATTTACGTTCAGGAACTTACTACGATCAATTTGATTTAGGGCAAGTAATTGGAATGAATGCTACGAATACTGTAACATTACGTTCAGAAGCAGGACATAGAGATAGTGTTACCATCGACTACGGTGGAGCAGGATCAACAAACAACTATGTTATCTTAATGAACAATGCAGATTACTTCCACATTGAGCAAATGACTTTGAGAAATTCGGGCGCTTCTTATGGTCGTGTATTTGATGTTACAGGTGGTTCAGATTACAATGTTGTTTACGACTGTGCAATAATTACACAAGCAAATTCAACATCAAGTAATAATATTAGTGTTATCTATTCAGGAGGTTCAAATGACGAATACAACACATTTGATGGAAATTCAATAGTTGGCGGTAGTTATGGTGCTTATTGGTACGGTTCAGGAAATACTTCCTTGGAAGCAGGAACTGTATTTAGTAACAATGAATTTGTCGACAATTACTATTATGGAGTTCGTTTTTCTTACCAAGATGCTGTGCATGTTTCACATAACCGTGTTTATGGTGCTTCTACTTACTCTTATCGTTATGGTCTTTATTTCTACTATTGCGATAAAGGTTCTGTAATTACTCATAACTCAGTTGAGAGCAATGCTACATCAAATTTTGTATATCCATTCTATGTGTACTATTGTGACGCAACATCTTCTGCTAGAGGTTTAGTTGCTAACAATATGATTACAACGGGCAACGCTAGTTATTCAGGTACTAACTATGGTATGTATGTTTATAATTCTGGATTCCAGGACATCTACAACAACAGTGTCAATATTGTCAATGGATCAACTAGTTCACGTGCGTTATACTTATACAATGGTGGTGCAAACAATGTGAAAAATAATACTTTCACCAACTTTGGCGGTGGTTATGCAGCATATGTATATGGCACTTACAGTATCAATGAAATGGACAACAACAACTTGTTTACTTCAGGCACAATACTAGCGTATTATGACAATTCAAATACAAACACTTTAGCAGCTTGGCAAACAGCATCTGGTTAC
>JBDNIA010000482.1:0-1054 GCA_041688525.1 Crocinitomicaceae bacterium
CCGTGCAGATTAATTGTTTTTGGAATAGAGACGACCGCTACTACACGGGCAAAAATTGGAAAGGAAATCAGCAATTAGATGGAGGTACTTTATTCACACAATTCAGCCATTTTGTTGATGTAATGTATTGGCTCTTTGGAGCTATCATTGATATTCAAGCGAAAGTTGCCGACTTTAATCATTCCACAACCACAGATTTTGAAGATTCAGGAATGGTGTCGTTCCGGTTTGTCAATGGTGGTTTGGGCAGTTTAAACTATTCAACAAGCGTGTGGGATACGAATCTGGAAAGTAGCATGACCATTGTGGCTGAGAAGGGAAGCGTTAAAATTGGTGGGCAATACATGAACGAAGTTGAAGCCTGTAACATTCCGGGTTACGAAATGCCAGAGTTGGCTCCAACAAATCCAGGAAATGATTACGGCCAATATAAGGGCTCTGCATCTAATCACAATTATGTGATAAAAAATGTAATTGATACAATCAAAGGAAGAACAACCATCACTACGAATGCATTAGAAGGATTGAAGGTGGTTGAAATAATAGAACGAATTTATAAAGTAAGAAATGAGCAATTCAATTTATAATAAATTAATAAACAAAAAGGAAACTCTTGCCGTTGTAGGTTTGGGTTACGTTGGTTTACCAATTGCGTTAGCTTTTGCAAAGAAAATAAAAGTGATAGGCTTCGATATTAATTCAGAACGTGTTGAAATGATGCGTAATAATATCGATCCAAGTAAAGAACTAGACGCTACTGCTTTTGAAGGGTCTGACATCGCATTCACGGATTCAATACAAGACTTAAAAGCAGCAACATTTTTTATTGTAGCGGTACCAACACCTATTGACGAACATAATTTACCGAATTTATCACCTTTGTTGTCAGCTACTAAAACAGTTGCAAAAGCACTAAAAAAAGGAGATTATGTTGTCTTTGAATCAACAGTTTATCCAGGATGTACAGAGGAAGATTGTATTCCTTTGTTGGAGGAATTGAGCGAGTTAAAGTGGCAGGATGACTTTAAAATAGGTTACTCACCAGAAAGAATCA
>JBDNIA010000483.1:0-2346 GCA_041688525.1 Crocinitomicaceae bacterium
ACTATCAACCCAGCTGCGGAATTAAAGAAGGATTAGATAAATATTTGAAGTGGTATTGGGAGAACAATTAAACTATGAAAGTTGGAATTACATTCAGTGCTTTCGATTTGTTGCACGCAGGACATATAAAAATGTTGGAAGAAGCTTCAAATATTTACCTAAGGGTTGAAAACTGCTTAGTTGGTTATTAAACCGTATCATTTGAATAAGATAGAGAAGAGAAAGCGCAATATATATATATATATATATATCTAGCCTTAACGCTGAACTTGCCCTAAATCTAAAAAATTAAAGGATTAAACGAAACTAGGCTTGCACAATCTAGAAAACTGTTCCTCAACCGGACACAAATAAGTCAGACAACAACTGCCGCAGACGAGAAAAATTATCAAACATATGCTTATAATTTGAATGTAATTATTTCGTAATCAAGCCTGAAATAGCCAAATCTATTGAAAAACGAAATCATTCTATATCATCCAGATAACCAACCAAACCTGCACGTAGAAGTTAAAGTTGAGGATGAAACGGTATGGTTAACTCAGGCACAGATGGTTGAACTTTTTGATGCTACCAAACAAAATATAAGTTTACATATCAAAAACATTTATAAAGACGAAGAATTACTTGAAAATGCAACTGTCAAGGATTACTTGACGGTTCAAAAAGAAGGAAGCAGATCGATTAAACGAAAAGTGCGCATCTATAATTTGGATGTGATTATCTCAGTTGGGTACAGAGTAAAGTCAAAGCGAGGGACACAATTTAGAATATGGGCAAATTCAGTGTTGAAAGATTATTTACTAAAAAGATATGCTGTAAACCATCGAATGGAACAATTAGAAAAAAAAGCACAACGCTGCTTCAATTGATGGAAAATATAAAAGAAAATCTCAACCAATTTGATGCGGAAATAAAAGAAATAGAAATTCTCTTCGGACCAAAACGCGAAGGAGATATTCCGCATTCTTTGGCAAGCATAAAAAAAGCAATTCATCTATTAAACTATCAACCCAGCTGCGGAATTAAAGAAGGATTAGATAAATCTTTGAAGTGGTACTGGGAGAACAATTAAACTATGAAAATAGGAATTACATTCAGTGCTTTCGATCTTTTGCACGCCGGACATATAAAAATGTTGGAAGAAGCAAAACGACAATGCGATTATTTAATTTGTGGTTTGCAAACTGATCCAACCATCGATCGCCCTGAGAAAAATAAACCAACGCAAACCGTCGTTGAGCGTTATATTCAACTCAAAGGTTGCAAGTTTGTCGATGAAATTGTTCCCTATACGACTGAACAAGATTTAGAAGATATTCTACATTCATTCCACATTGATATACGCATCGTTGGCGATGAATACAAAAAAAAGAATTTTACAGGAAGAGTATATTGCGAGAAAAAAGAAATCGAACTGTATTTTAATCAGCGTGATCATCGATTTTCGAGCAGTGGCTTGAGGAAAGAAGTGGCGAATATTGAACTGAAAAAAAAATAAATTAAAAAAATTCTGCATGATAAAAGTTGCCTTAATTACGGGAGTTACCGGCCAAGATGGAGCTTATTTGAGTGAGTTCCTGTTAAAAAAAGGATATATAGTGCATGGCTTGAAACGTCGTTCTTCGCTGTTTAATACAGATCGAATTGATCATTTGTATCAAGATCCTCATGTTGAACATCGTAATTTCATTCTACATTACGGCGATATGACGGACAGCACGAATTTGACTCGTTTGATAAAAGAAATTCAACCAGATGAAATTTATAACCTAGCCGCTATGAGCCATGTCCAAGTTTCTTTTGAAATTCCTGAATACACAGGTAATGCAGACGGATTGGGTACATTAAGAATATTAGATGCTGTTCGACTTTTAGGTTTGGAAAAGAAAACTAGAATTTATCAAGCTTCGACTTCAGAGTTGTACGGAAAAGTTCAAGAAGTCCCACAAACAGAAACAACACCTTTCTACCCAAGAAGTCCGTATGCCGTTGCCAAAATGTATGCTTACTGGATTACTGTAAATTATCGAGAGGCTTACGATATGTTTGCGTGTAATGGTATTTTATTCAACCACGAATCTCCGCTAAGAGGTGAAACATTTGTAACCCGAAAAATTACTAGAGCAGCATCACGAATTGCGCTGGGTCTGCAAGATAAATTCTTCTTAGGAAACTTAGATGCTCAACGTGACTGGGGCCATGCAAAAGATTATGTTCGTATGATGTGGATGATTCTTCAAGCTGACGACGCTGAAGATTGGGTCATTGCAACTGGAAAAACAACAACCGTTCGAGAATTTGTCCGAATGGCTTTTTATGAAGTTGGAATTGAATTAGAATTCA
>JBDNIA010000484.1:0-7480 GCA_041688525.1 Crocinitomicaceae bacterium
AAAAATTAAAATTAAAAAACATGGCTATAGAGCGAAAAGCTTATTCAAATATGGTTTGGATTATATCGCAAACATCTTGTTAAACCCTCAAAATCAATCAAATGTAAACGCTTTTGATTTTTTGTCATGTAGTTAGATTTAATTTATTAAAACTATGAATAAATTTACAAAGCATTTTCTCCTTTTCGCCCTGCTATTCACCACCATTACTGGGTTTTCTCAAAGCAAATACGCATTTGATTTTCAAGGTAATAAAATTGAAATTCCAGAAAATCATACCGCTATAGATTGGTCAAAAATTCCTCAGTATAACGGTGGTCATTATGTTTGGATGCAATTTTTTAATACACCAAACCAAACTGTACAAAACGAATTAATGAGTGGGGGTGTTCAGTTGCTTAATTACATTTCAAAGGGCACATATATAGCATTTGTACCTAACTCATTTTCAAAACCATTATTATCAACTTTAGGTTTGAGAGGAATACTTGTTCCAACATCAAACGTGAAAATGACTTCTAGTTTACAAAATGGAGATATTGACAATTGGGCAATTAACGGAAATAAAATTTTGTTAACAGCTCTGTTATATGAGAATGTGAATGTTGAATCTGTTCTAACGGAGCTTGCTTCAAATAGGGTTCAAATAATAGAAAAATACAAGGGTTCTAATGTTCTGTCAATATCTATTTCTCAGTCAGATTTAATAACTCTAGCTTCTCTTCCTTATATACAGTGGATAGAGCAAGTCTCAGCTCCCGGAGAAAAGGAAGATACGCGCGGCAGAAGTTTACATCGCTCAAGTAATTTAGACACACAAACCGGAGCGGGCAGAAACTACACTGGAGACGGGATTGGCGTGCTGGTTCGAGACGACGGTATCGTAGGTCCTCACATAGATTTTCAAGGAAGAATTGACAATTCTGGAGCGAACACAACAGGACAGACCCACGGCGATGGGGTTGCTGGAATCTTGACAGGAGCTGGAAATCTTGACCCGACGATGCGAGGAATGGCGGCTGGAAGCGATGTTTACGTTTCAAATTACACTTCAAATTTTCTTGACGGTGTTACCACAACTTTAATTAACTCAGGAACTGTTCAAATTACAAATTCGTCTTATGGCGATGGTTGCAACGGGGGTTACACCACAGGAACTCAAACTGTAGATCAACAGATAAGAACTATCCCTTCCCTACTTCATGTTTTTTCTGCAGGAAATAGTGGAACAATAAATTGCAACTATGGTGCAGGCGGTGATTGGGGCAATATAACAGGTGGTCACAAACAAGGTAAGAATGTAATTGCAACAGCAAACGTATTTTTTGATGGTTCACTTGTTAATTCTAGTTCGCGCGGTCCCGCATACGATGGAAGAATAAAACCAGATATTGCCGCCAATGGTCAAAATCAATTTTCCACTAATGAAAATAACACATATATGTCTTTTGGTGGAACATCCGGCGCCTCGCCAGGAATTGCAGGCATTTCCGCTCAATTATACGAAACTTACGCTGATTTACATACAGGATCATTACCACAATCGGCACTAATAAAAGCTGCATTGTTAAATACCGCAAATGACTATGGCAATGTTGGACCGGACTATATATTTGGTTGGGGAATTGTTAACGGTTTGCGCGCAGCAAAACTAATTGAAGACAATCTTTACTTGAGTTGTACTGTTGCCAATGGTATAACGAATAATCATTCTATCACAGTTCCTGCAGGAACAAACCAGGTGCGCTTTATGGTATATTGGAGTGATCCAGCAGCCACACCAGGAGTTACAACATGCTTAGTTAATGACTTAGATTTAACAGTTGTAAATACCTCAAGTACAACCTTATTTCCGTGGATATTGGATCCAACACCAACTTCAACGGCATTAAACACTCCTGCTACAACCGGTGCTGATCACTTAAACAATATGGAGCAAGTCCTGATAAACAATCCAACAGCTGGCACTTATACCATTAATATAAGTGGTTTCAATGTTCCCATGGGCCCGCAAGAGTATTTTATTGTTTATGAAATTATCCAACAAAAAGTAACAGTTACCTACCCGAATATGGGTGAAAGCTTTGTTCCGGGAGAAATAGAATCAATTCATTGGGATGCCGTAAACACAGCGGGTTCCTTTGTTTTGGAATTTTCAACGAACAATGGCACGAGTTGGAACAACATAGCAACAGTTTCAGCAAATACTAAAAATTACGGATGGACTATCCCAAATACAGTTACAGGTAGTGCTAAAATTCGTGTTACTAACGGAGCGAATGTCGATGTAAGTGATGATGTGTTTTCTATTGCTCCTTTGGTGTTAAACCAACAGATCACACAAGTTTGCCCAGACAGTGCAAAGTTCACGTGGACCGCAGTAGTTAATGCTGAAAGTTATGATTTGTACATTCTAGGAACGAAATACATGGAGGTCGCCGGGACAAGTGGGACAGTAAACGTTACCATTCCAGTAACTAGTCCATTTAATCCTATTTGGTACGCAGTTGTCGCAAAAAATAATAGTTTAAGCTGGAAAGGTCGCAGATCTATTGCTAGTTATTACCCAGGAGGTTTGCTCAATTGTAGCCTGTCGAATGATGTTGAGATGACTAGCATAAATAACTCAGGGGGTGACTTTTCATCTGCTTGCAATGGTGGAATTCCAGCTCAAGTTTCGGTAACGATTACAAATAGCGGAATCAACAGTCAATCGAATTTCCCTGTTTCTTATCAAATTAATTCCAATACGCCTGTTATAGAAACATATATGGGAACAATTGCTTCTGGTGCGCAAGCAAACTACACGTTTACTGCAGCAGCCACTGGCTTCACGAATGGCCCAACGACTTTAACTTGCACTGTTTCTCTTTCTGGAGATCAAATTGCATCTAACGATACGCAAGTACTCTCATTCTTTAATCAAACAACGGCATCTAGCACACCTTTTATCGAAACATTCGATCCTTCTGGTATTCCTAGTTTATGGACAATTCTAAATCCTGATGGAATGACTACTTGGGAATTGACTAATGTTGTTGGTAGTGCTGGAACGAGTACTAACGCTTATGCCGTTGATCATTTCGCTTACAACAATGCTACAGCGGCTGAAGATATAATTGAAACCGAACTTTTCGATTTAGGAGGAAGTAATGCCTTTCTAACTTTTGATTTGGCAAAAGCACAATACAGCGCTACATATACAGACGAGCTTCGAGTTGATATTTCATCAGATTGTGGAGCTACTTATCAAACTATCTATCAGAAAGCTGGTAGCACCTTAGAAACAATTGCGAATCAAACCGGTAATTGGTCACCAGGAGCAGCGACTCATTGGAGAAATGAAACCATTGATTTAAGTTCTTTTTTACCGACGTCGGCGATTTTTAGATTTGTGGCTATAAATGGATACGGAAATGGTACGTTCATTGACAATATTAATATTACCTCAAATGCTGGAATACGAGAAAGTCAGAATAAAGCCTTTTCAATTTTCCCAAATCCTACAAATGGTATTGCTACCATTCTGTTCTCAAATGAAGCAGTAGTAACGCTAGTTAAGCTTACAAATCAATTAGGCCAAATATTAAATACACTTCACTCAGATGACATAAATGGCAAAGAAATCACTTTCGATTTAAATGAATATGAAAGAGGTGTATATTTTGTAACCATTCATTCTGAGGGAAAAATAGCAACGAGAAGGATCATTAAAAATTAATTTTTGACTAACCTTAAATAAATCAAAAGGCACCTTGGGTATTCTCAAGGTGTCTTTTTTTGCAGAATAAATTTGCTGTATTGTGTAAGCTATTAGAAAATCAGTTCAGTGCAAAACAGTCGTGCTTCGACGACCGTTAAAGCCGTTAAATCACAACATTTAGGACGAACTATTAGCACAATTGATTCCGTCTATTCAATAAAATTCAGCTCGCTATTTTGAACTATTCTAAGCGCGTTTTATAGATAATGCTGTGGTAAAAATTTTCAAGAAGTTCAACGGTTAAATCAAGCTAAATATTGCATTTCCTTGAATTCATACTGACTGACTGATTAGCCTAATCTATTCGACTTAAAAGAAGCAAAATAATTTCTCGCACAAAAAAAGGCATTCTTGGGAGAATGCCTTTTTTAAATATTTGTTAATCCATGGACTCAACTAGGTTTCCCTTTGTCCACTTTTTGATTTAGCTTTTTGCTGAATCGTCAGCATCTGGAGTTTGAGCATCTGGAGTTTCCTCCTCAGTTGAAACAGCCTCTTCAGCCACTTCAGCAGATGCTTCAGTTTCAGCTTCGGTTGCTTGCTCAACTAACTCTGCCGTTGTTTCTTCTGTGCTTGCAGAACCTTCAGTTTTCTTCGGACCACCTCTTCTAGAACGACGTGTATTTTTCTTCGTTCCTTCTTTCGTGTACAATTCGTTAAAGTCAACCAATTCGATCATACACATTTCTGCGTTGTCACCTAATCGATTTCCCAAACGAATGATACGTGTGTATCCACCTGGACGATCTGCAATCTTCGGAGCGATATCGCGAAACAATTCCGTAACAATATCTTTATTTTGAAGATGTTTAAATACTTCTCTTCTTGAATGTGTAGAATCCGTTTTTGCTCTTGTCAAAATTGGTTCTACGTATACTCTCAATGCTTTCGCTTTTTCAACGGTCGTGTTGATTCGCTTGTGCAATAATAGAGAGCTCGCCATGTTAGATAGCATCGCTTTTCTGTGCGCTGTTTTTCTACCTAAATGATTGAATTTTTTACCGTGTCTCATCTCAATATATTAAATGCTGTTCTTAATCTCTATCCAATTTATACTTGGCAACGTTCATACCGAAATTCAAACCTTTGTTATCCACTAGGTCTTCCAACTCAGTCAATGATTTTTTACCAAAGTTTCTAAATTTCAACAGGTCGTTTTTATTGTAGGATACCAAATCTCCCAATGTTTCTACATCTGCTGCCTTCAAACAATTTAATGCTCGTACGGATAAATCCATATCCACTAACTTTGTTTTCAATAATTGACGCATGTGCAATGAAGTTTCGTCGAATTCTTCTGTTTCCGCCTTAACTTCGCTATCCAATGTAATACGCTCATCAGAGAACAACATAAAGTGATGAATCAAAATTTTCGCTGCTTCCTTCAATGCTTCTTTAGGATGAATAGAACCATCCGTTTGAATTTCTAAAACCAATTTTTCATAATCAGTTTTTTGTTCAACGCGGAAATTTTCAATTGCAAACTTTACGTTTTTAATCGGTGTAAAGATAGAATCAATAAATATTGTACCAAATGCTGGATTACCAGTTTTGTTTTCGTCAGCTGGAACATAACCACGACCTTTGATGATCGTCAATTCCATTTCTATTTTCACTGAAGATTCCATGTTACAAATCACCATATCAGGATTTAAAACTTGGAATGCAGACGTAAACTTACCTAAATCACCGGCAGTCAATTTATCTTGACCAGAAATAGAAACCATTACAGTTTCGCTATCTGTACCTTCGATTTGTTGTTTGAAGCGTACTTGTTTTAAGTTCAATACGATTTCAGTAACGTCTTCAACTACACCTTTCACAGTTGTGAATTCATGATCTGCACCTTCGATTCGAACCGAAGCAATCGCGAAACCTTCTAAAGAAGAAAGCAAGATTCGACGCAAGGCATTACCAACGGTGATACCATAGCCCGGCTCCAATGGACGGAATTCAAATTGTCCGTGATGCTCATCGGACTGAATCATAATTACCTTGTCAGGTTTTTGGAAATCTAAAATTGCCATGTTAATGCTTATTTATTATTTAGAATATAATTCGACAATCAACTGCTCCTTGATCGTTTCAGGGATCATTTCTCTTGCCGGTAAGCTCAAATATTTTCCAGACATGTCTGAAGAATTCCAATCTAACCAATCGTATTTTTTATTTGACGAGCTTAAAGATTCATTGATAGTCTCTAAAGATTTAGATTTCTCACGAACCCCAATAACGTCACCAATTTTCACTTGGTAAGAAGGGATGTTCAAGATTTCTCCATTCACAGTAATGTGTTTGTGAGAAACCAGTTGACGAGCCCCGCTTCTTGAAGGAGAAACTCCTAAACGGTAAACTGTATTGTCCAAACGAGTTTCACAAAGTTGCAACAAGTTTTCACCTGTAATACCTTTCATTCGTGAAGCGTGCTCGAACATATTTGAGAACTGACGTTCTAAAATGCCGTACGTATATTTCGCTTTTTGCTTTTCCGTCAACTGAATTGCGTACTCAGATTGCTTTCCGCCACGTCTTTTATTAGGACCATGTTGTCCTGGACCGTAAGCTCTCTTGTCTAACGCTTTGTCTGGACCAAAGATTGGATCTTTGAAACGACGTGCGATTTTTGATTTTGGACCTATATATCTTGCCATGTTATTTGTTATTTGGAGTATTCATGAATTAAGGCTTTCCTTCGACGAATATGTATCCCCTGTTATTAATTAAAAAAAATTATACTCTTCTCTTTTTTGGAGGACGACAACCGTTGTGTGGAAGTGGAGTAACATCAATTATTTCAGTTACTTCGATTCCTGCATTGTGTAAAGAACGGATAGCAGACTCGCGTCCTCCTCCTGGTCCTTTGACATAAACTTTTACTCGACGTAATCCGAAGTCATGTGCTTCTTTTGCGCAATCCTCAGCAGCAACCTGTGCAGCATATGGAGTGTTCTTTTTAGAACCGCGGAAGCCTTTTTTACCAGCACTAGACCAAGATATTACTTGACCAGCGTTGTTTGTCAAAGAGATTATTACGTTGTTGAAGGTAGCTTGAATATGCGCTTCACCAGTCGCTTCTACTTTGACATTCTTCTTCTTTTTTTGATTCGCTTTTGCCATTGTTATTTATTATTTAGTCACTTTTTTCTTGTTAGCAACTGTTTTTCTTCTACCTTTTCTCGTACGAGAATTGTTTTTGGTTCTTTGACCTCTTAACGGCAAACCAGCACGGTGTCTGATTCCTCTGTTACAACCGATATCCATCAAACGTTTGATATTCAATTGTACTTCAGAACGCAAGGCTCCTTCTACTTTGATTTCGTTCACCGCGTTACGGATTAATGACAATTGATCATCATCCCAATCTTGAACTTTCACATTTTCATCGATTTTGCTTTCGCTAAGAATCTTCTTTGCGTTGCTTCTTCCGATACCATAGATGTACGTCAATCCGATTACACCTCTTTTGTTTTTTGGTAAGTCTATACCTGCAATACGTGCCATATCTTTCTAAATTACCCTTGTCTTTGTTTCAACTTAGGGTTCTTTTTGTTTATAACATAAACACGCCCTTTTCTCTTTACGATCTTGCAATCCACAGATCTTTTTTTTACTGAAGCTCTAACTTTCATTATTTCTTTCTTTTTAGGTTTTCACCTATTTGTATCTAAATGATATTCTCCCTTTCGTCAAATCGTAAGGAGACATTTCAACTTTCAC
>JBDNIA010000485.1:0-4029 GCA_041688525.1 Crocinitomicaceae bacterium
AATGCACATGCCAGACTCATTAATTAGTAGAACACCCAATCCGTTTGATCCGAGCAGTCCTTACACTGGCAGAATTAATGGTGAAATTCTTACCAAAGATAATTTTACGATTACTTATGTTCAACAAATCGCCACTTGGAACAATCTTTCAGTAAAAAAAGACACAACATTTATCTACGATTTTACACGAATCTAAAGAAAGCCTATATCTGTTCTTCTTGTTCTTTTGAAAATCACGATATTTGTCAAAAAATATTCGGATGTCCAAATTGATTACCCTAAACGAATTTATTTTAGATCGACAAGCTGATTTTCCTTTTGCCACAGGCGAACTTTCTCGAATTTTAAATGACATTGCGGTTGCTTCGAAAATTGTAACCCGCGATGTGCGCAGAGCGGGTTTAATTGATACTATCCTTGGTGCCCAAGGCGAAATAAACATTCAAGGAGAAGAACAACAAAAACTAGATGTCATTGCCGACGAACAATTTATTAAAATGTTCGAGCAAGGTGGGGAAGTTTGTGGTATTGCCTCAGAAGAAAATGATGATTTCTTAGCATTCGAATCAAATGCTTCCAAAAATGGTAAATACGTAGTTCTATTCGATCCTTTAGACGGTTCTTCAAACATTGATGTAAATGTTTCTATTGGAACAATCTTTTCAATTTATCGAAGAATTTCTCCTGTTGGAACACCCGCAACTCTGGATGATATGTTACAAAAAGGCGACGACCAAGTAGCTGCTGGATACGTATTATATGGTTCTTCAACTATGCTTGTTTACACGACAGGCAAAGGCGTCAATGGTTTTACGCTTGATCCAAGCATAGGCGAGTTTTGTCTTTCACACGCCGACATGAAAATGCCCGTTGACGGTCGTTTGTACGCCATGAACGAAGGAAATATAAAAATATGTGAGCAAGGGTTGTGTGATTATATTTCTTATTGTCAAGAAGCCGATGCAACACCTTCACACCCTTATTCCGGCCGATATATTGGCTCGTTGGTTGCTGATTTCCATAGAAACTTAATAAAAGGTGGCATCTACGTTTATCCCGACACAACATTGAATCCCGAAGGAAAATTGAGACTTTTATACGAATGTAATCCGCTTGCGTTTATAGCAGAACAATCGGGAGGCATGGCCACAACTGGACGCAAACGCGTAATGGAAATCATTCCAACCAAACTTCATCAAAGAGTCCCTTATTATACGGGCTCTGCAAACATGATGGAGAAGTGTATGGACTATTTAAAATAAAAAGGATTGAAAAAAGTTTTTTTCTTCGCCCTATTTGTGCGATAAAATAGATTATTCACTTCACATGCAATTTGTATTCTTTAATTTCTTGTTCTTATTGACTTTTTCATCATGCAATTTGGTGAAAATGAAAGAACGCCATTCTACTAAATCACTTCAGAAAAAAGAAATAACTTCTTCGGTATTTCAGAGTGATTCATTCCATATAAAATATTGGATAGGAGGACAAGGGCCAACTTTGGTGTTTATTCACGGTTTTGGCGGAAATGCGCTAATCTCGTGGGAAGAAGAGCTCGCCCATTTTGCAAAAACAAACACGGTTGTCGCTTATGACTTGCTCTGGTTCGGAGAAAGTTATTCGAATAAAATAGCCAACCTTACCACACAAACTAATGCACTTTATTCACTTTTATCTTATTTAAAGATTGATCAGGCAACATTAGTAGGTCAAAGTTACGGAGGGTTTGTAGCACTTAATTTTGCCCATTCACACCCGGAAATGATTGAAAAACTTTTCATTGCTAACAGTCCGGGTTCAACTTTTGATGTTTCATATTTAGACTCTGTTTGTAAAGTCTACAATACAAATAGCATAGATGAGCTTTTTGTAATTGTTGAACCAGCGGGAATTCAGAGACTTATAAATCTCACAACCTATTCAGATAAACAAATTCCTAATTTTCTTTTAAAACAAATGTTCGCTGCTTATTTTGATCAAAATCATGAACAAATGAAAAGCTTAATGCAGAGTTTACCGGTAGATCAAAATAGAATTAGAGATGTTTCTTCCATTCAGAAGATCCCAACTCTTGTTCTTTGGGGAGAAAATGACGAGCTTTTTCCAAAAAAAGAAGGTGAAAAATTTGCGAAGGCCATTGACGCTCAGTTCATATCTATTCCTGAGTGCGGACATGCACCACAAATTGACGACCACGAATCGTTTCTAAAAATTCTGGATAATTTCATTCTTGACAACCATCAATAAAAAGTTTAATGATTTAATCAAACTCTAGATTCTATGTGGCAATTTTTGTAAATTCATATTATGAACCTAGAAAACGACTTCAATCATAAAACACTCCCATTATCCTCAGATTATGAAGGCGAGGTAATAGCTACCTTAATTTCTGCAAAAGAAAACACTAGGCGAAAAAAAGCAGTCTTATATTTACACGGGTTTATCGATTATTTCTTTCATCCACATGTTGCCGAGCAGTTTTTACTTCACGATTACGATTTTTATGCTCTAGATTTACGGAAATATGGACGTTCTCTTTTACCTCATCAGCATCCGAATTACTGTAAAAGTCTAGAAGAATATTATGAAGAAATCTCCCTAATTTTGCGCTTAATTCATGACAACAATTCAACAGAAATAACACTTTTAGGCCATTCTACTGGTGCCTTAATTGCTTGTAATTACATGAACGATGGCGAAGAAAAAAGCTTGGTAAAAAATGTGATTTTAAATTCTCCTTTTTTAGATTTTAACTTGCCTAAACACATAAAAAAAGCAGGCTTGATCGCGGCGCAATTAGGTTCAGCAGCCATCCCATTTGGCAAATTGGAAGGCGCTCTTCCCCCATCTTACCCGCAAAGTTTACACAAAGATTTTTATGGTGAATGGAGTTTCAATTTAGCGTGGAAGCCAATTAAAGGTTTTCCGACTTTTTTCAAATGGTTGCTTGCTATAAATAAGGCGCAGAAAAAACTGAAAAATTCAAATATTACAGTTCCTATTTTATTGCTCCATTCTCACCAGTCCAAAAAAATGTTGAAATTCCAAGAAACTGCTTTCACTGCTGACATCGTTTTGAATATTGAACACATGAAAAATATAGGGCCTAAATTGGGTTCATATGTGACTTTAAAAGCAATTCCAAACGGTATGCATGACTTGTTTTTGTCGCAAAAAGAAGCGCGCGATAATGCGTTTGAAGTTCTGTTTGATTGGTTGGATTAGCGGTGTGGAGATTGAAACGCAGCTGACACTGATTTGGTGAGATTTTTGCGGACTTCTTCTTGGGCGGGAAATGTATTTTATTGGCGAGTAAAAAAAGTATTTATTCGTTTTTGAATTTGACAATTCTGCCTAACTGAACCTGAATCCTGTTGAATTAAAGAATGTTGAATTAACTGAAATTATACTCAAAATATTTTATACTGTTTATAATAAACTCAGCTACGATTTTTTGTAAAAAGTTTATGAAGACGCTATGGCCATTGAGCTAAAAAAATGCCTTAAACGTTGAGAAACAGCGAAATATTAAAGTGTATTATGATGGTCAAATTGTTGGTGATTATTTCGCAGATTTAATTGTAGAAAATGAGATTATTCTTGAATAAAAAGCAGGCAAAGGAATTAATGAGGCACATGAATGTCAATTGGTAAATTACCTAAAGACAAGTGAAATAGAAGTCGGTCTGATATTAAATTTCGGTGGTAAACCCTCAATAAAAAGAAAACTTTATTCGAACTCAATAAACTAATTGAACTCTTGTTTTATCACAGATGACGCAGATCTGGCAGATTTATACTGATTTTTTAATTAACACTCTTGAAAAAAATCCGCGTTGATTCGTGCAATCCGCGTTAAAATACACTTTACACTCCTACAAATTATATCCCAGGGCAGACGCATTTAAACTTTCAGCATTCGCTCAAGATATGGGTTATCCCATCCTGCCTTCTTACGTTTAGATTTGATTCCGAGCTTGCATGTTTTCTCTTGTTTAGCTAGATTAAGTGCAATTTTATTGATTAATG
>JBDNIA010000486.1:0-5625 GCA_041688525.1 Crocinitomicaceae bacterium
GTTCAAGAATAAAGTTGTTGTCATTTACCGTCAGTGGTTCAATTAAAAGTCGGGCTGTCGTTAATAAAGTTTGAATTGCCATTTTTTTATTCGTTTTTCGTTATTAAATTTAATTGTTTAAATGCATTTAAAACCGCTTGGTGCATAATTGTTGAGTGGTCTTCTTGGGGCAAATAATCAAATATTACATTCACAGATTTGCTTTTAGTTGCTTTCAATTTGTCGGCTAATAAATTTGCGTCCACTTCCATTACTCTTGGTATTTCTGTCGGTGTCAAACCTTCTTTTCCAACTCCAATATAAATTTCAGTTGGTTGTTTAAAATTTTCATTTAATATTTCAGTGTTCTGATTTAGTAATGAGCCGTTGTCCCACCATAAACTCGGACTGATAATAATATATTTTGTAAAAAGGGTTGGCTTTTTTAACAGAATTTCTGTTTCTAAAAGTCCGCCTAATGATTGTCCAATTATAGTTTTTGTTTGCGTTGTTTTGTATTTCGTTTCAACAAAAGGCTGTAATTCAGTTTCTAAAAATGAAATAAATTTGTCTGAATGTCCTGCTGTCGAATAAGTCTTTTTATCGACTTCAATAGTTGTCGGAAATGTAAAATCTCTTCGTCTGTCAACCGTTGCAATTCCAACCACAATAGATTTTGGAACAATGTTTATCCATTCAAAACTATTGTATTGCACAAGTCCAACAATATGAATAAAATCTTCGTCTGCTGAACCGTCAAGTAAATAAATGACTGGATATTTTATACTGTCTTTTGGATTATAGCCTTCTGGAAGATAAATATTTAAAGTTCGTTTTTCGTTTAAAAGTTTTGATTGAAGTTCAATGGTTTCTCCAAGTACAAATGGTTTTGAAATTTCTTGTTTTTTCGTTGCAACATTTTGTCCAACTACAAAAGTTGAGTAAAATGTCAAAAGTAAAACGGGTATGATATTGTTCATTTTCTCTATATTTAATCGGTTCTGTACAATGACGCCTAACGGTTAGTATATGAAAAGTAGGCGATTTCGAAGGGCTAAACTTTCGGTTAAGCACAAAGTTTGATACGAGCCACAAACCTTGAATTTACTACTGTTTCGCCTATTTTTTTATATACATTGTTACCTGCTGGCTTTATATATATTTAATCAATTCTTCTACTAATTTAAACATAGTTGATAATGATTCTTCTTCGGCACAGTTTGTATGGCAAAAAAAAGCATAATTTCTTTTTGCTCTTTCGATTGCTAAATCTCTTCTCGTTTTATTTGTGTGAGCATCAATTCCATCTAATATATGCTGTGTTCACCTCATAAGTTTGTTGCACTTATGAGTTGAACACAGCAACTGTAAGATTAAGGTAACCAAGTGTAAACTTTTTTTAGTACGAGACATTTTACTGCAACAAAAAGCCAACACTTTTTCAAGTGCTGGCTTTTTTTATTTACCTATTAAAATATTATCTTCTGACACCAATTTTCAAGAATCGACGGTTATCTATTACTTGTGCTTTTTCGATCAAAGCAGATTTCGCAAGATTTCCAGCAGACTGACGATTTGAGCTTAGCAAGACCTCCGCTTCTGTTTTATAGTTGGATGTTGCTGGTGCTTTGGTTGTTTTATCCACTCTTACAACATAAACACCATTTTTACCTTGCAAAGGAACCATTTTTTGACCGTCTTTAAGTCCTGAGAAAATAGCACCAATAATTTCTGGTTCATATCCTGCCTCTCCTATTTGGGGAGCAGAGAAGGTAACTTCAGCTTTACTCAAACTAGACCCTACTTTTTTCGCCAATGCGTCAAGTGAACCTCCACCTTTCATAGAATTAATAAAGCGTTTTGCTTTCTTCTCTTCAATTACTTTTGCGCGCACTGCTGCTTCCATATCTTCAAACGACGGTGTGCCTTTTTCTTTTGCTGAAGAAATCATAGCAATTACATAACGATCTTTATCTTTGATTGGCGCACTGCACAGCATCCCCGCTTCTACTTCTTCGTCATATGCAAACTTGATGATTTTATCTTCAGCAAAGGTCGTGGTGAATCCGTAGACAACTGGCTTGTTCTCCAAAATAACGAGCGGACGAACAAGGTATCCTGCTTTTTCTGCCAAAGTATCAAAAGCAGCAACCTTTGCTTTCAAATTACTCTTTGACTTCATTCGAGCGTCTAATGTATAAAGCATATCATAAACCTTAGTTTCCGTATCTGAACTTGTTTCCAAACTTGGTACTAATGTTTTTTGAATAACGGCTAAAACAGGGAAGCGAACCGAAGTTCTTTCCATTGCTTCCATAATGTGGAAACCAAAGTCAGTTTGAACAACTCCAATTGTGCCAATTGGCTTTTCAACTGCGAATTTTGAGAATTCAGGAACCATTTCATAGTCCATAAAGTTTTCATACACACCGCCTTTGTCTTTTGACCCTGGATCTTCTGTATACTTTGTAACGTACTCTGCGAAATTGGCTTTGTTTATTAAAGCAACCAAACTATCCGCAGTTTTACGAACAACAGCAACCTTTGCTGAGTCGGCTCTTGGCGCAGATAATAAAATATGACGTGCTTTCAAAATATTATTGTTGAAGCCCAAAACTTTTGCGATACGAACTGTTCCATTATCTTCGTAAGGGCCAACAATTTGACCAACACTCGCTTTTTTAAATGTAGAATCCATTGCAACTGGATAGGTCACTCCTTGTCTTGCTTTTTCGTCTCCCTCAGGCTTGTAAGTCGCTTGGTTTCCGGAAGCATAAAACTTGAAATCTGAGTTTTTCACCACGAAAAGTGAGTCATTTGCAGTAGTTGCAAATTTCGTCTTCAAATCCACCAATGTTTTGTTGAAAGTTAAAATGTCTTCTTTTGACGGTTCAATTTTTACATCAAAATAACGAACCTCACGACTTGCAGACTTATTTTCGTAAGCCTTGTCATTTTTATGTTCGTCATAATATTTTTTCAGTTCCCCTTCAGTAACTTTAATTTTATCGTCTGCGATATCTGAGTAACGTTTCACAACGAAAGAAACACTTTTCACCTCTTTTTGAGCGATGTAATCTTCTTCAGCTTCTACCTTCGTGACGTAAACGCCCTGTTCTAAAAGCGAGAAGTATTTCTCTTGCTTTCTTTTGTCTGTGTAATATTTTTTGCTTTCTTCCCAAGCATCGCGGTCTTTTACCTCTTTCGAGTTTTCCATTTGCTCGATGCGTTGTTGAAGTAATTTTGAATTAAACAAGCCTGTCGAGGAGTCAGTAAAATTTTGTGCTAAATCGGGCATAACGGAAAATCCATCTCGTCCAAACAAATAAGCATCAAATTCTGCTTTTCCGATATCAAGACCCAAGGCCTCTATTTCTTTATTTATCACTGTTGATTCTACTAGATAATTCCACGCTTTATCGTTAGATGCGTCTTGGTCTTTTACCGTAAATTCTCTTTGTTGCTGCTGCGCGTTGTTTTTATCTTGCTCAGTGAAGTTTTGTGCAGCTTCTTCGTACTTCGTGTACTCTACTCTATCTCCATCAATCATTCCGTAACCTACTTGGTCTTCAGATCCGCCTGAAAAACTTTTCCAGTCACCTAAAATAAATGCCAGTAATGCGATTCCGATGATAATCACCAGAAGAGCAGACTTTTCGCGTATTTTTCCTATTAATGCCATTTGTACTAAAAATTAAGGGTGCGAATATAATTAGATGGATTGACTTTAAAAAATTTACGAGCAAGTTTACAAAGATTTAAGGCGTTTCATTTCACTTTTTTTTCAGAACATCCGTCATTATTTAACAATATAAAACGTATTTTTCGTGCAATGCAGACGTTTTATCCACTTTTGCTCGTGGATAAAACCTAGCTTTTCGACCGCTAAAAGCCTTTATTTTGTACGACTTTTGATTAAATAATTTGATATTATGAAAAATGGCCTTTTGTTTTTATTCTGCGCACTCATTTGTTTTGCCTGCGTTCCCGCTAAAAAATACAACGAACTTGTAGAAAAAGAAAAACTTTGTTCTGATGAACTGGCAAAATACAAAGCCTCATCGTTAACATTCGAAGGTCAAGCCTCTGATTATCTTGCAAAATACAATGTCTTAACGAAAGAAGTTGCCACACTAAAAGCAGACACATTAAAATTAGGCCAGCAATTTAGATTACTACAAGTTGAATACAGTAAAATAACTCTTCAGAGCTTAGCGCTAGAAAAAGCGTTTGATAATTCACGCAAATCAGGTGAAAAAACTACGGCTGGATTGCAAATGGACCTTGAGGCAAAGAATTTGGAATTACAACGCAAACAGGACGTTCTTTTCACTCTAGAAAAAGACTTAGTTCAAAAAGAAGACCTACTTGCAGAAAGAGAGGCACGCGTAAACGAATTAGAAGAAATTATTTCTCGTAAAGATCAAGCTCAAAAAGAGCTCAAAAACAGGGTTCAAAAGGCACTTGTAGGTTTCGAAAGCCAAGGATTATCTGTTCTTCAAGAAAAAGGAAAAATTTATGTTAGCCTTGAGGCAAAACTTCTTTTTGCATCTGGCAGTACCAACGTTGAACCTGAAGGGAAAAAAGCCCTTATTGAATTAGCCAAAGTTTTACAAAATGAAAAAGACCTTGAGGTTATAGTAGAAGGACATACAGATACCGACAATCTCAACAGCGCATCAAGCCCCAAAAACAATTGGGAATTATCCGTGCTTCGTTCAACATCTGTAGTTCAAATTATGTTAGCCAATTCAACAATGGATCCGACGAAACTTATGCCTGCTGGTCGATCAGAGTATTTGCCTGTTGACCAAAAAGACAAGTCAAAAAACAGACGAATTGAAATAATAATTTCTCCAAACCTAAACGAACTTTTCGATATTATATCAAAATAATATCTTCGAATAGCAATTAGACAGAGAACCTTTTGCTTTTTTCATGGCAAGAGGTTTTTTTGTGCTCTTAAAGTATCATTCATTCTTGTATTTTTGTAGAAATGTCGATAATAGCCGAAAAATTGAATTTACAAATACAAACACTTCCAGACAAGCCGGGAGTTTATCAGTATTTTGATAAAAACGATAAAATTATCTACGTTGGCAAAGCAAAAAATCTCAAAAACAGAGTTAAATCCTATTTTGTTAAAAACCACGAGTATGCAAAAACCCGCATTTTAGTTCGGCAAATTGTTAGACTGGAATATATCGTTGTGGACACAGAGTTGGATGCTTTGCTACTTGAGAATAACTTAATCAAAAAGTATCAACCGAAATACAATATCGAATTAAAAGACGACAAGACATATCCTTGGATTTGCATTAAAAAGGAACATTTTCCACGCGTTTTCTCAACCCGACAAATAATTAAAGACGGTTCTATATATTTGGGTCCGTACCCAAATGTGAAAGCCATGCATACGCTTTTGAAATTAATCAAAGAAGCATTTCCCTTGCGAACATGCAACCTTGATTTACACCCAAAAAAAATTGCGGAACACAAATACATGGTTTGTTTGGAGTATCATATTGGAAATTGCTTGGGCCCTTGCATAGGCGAAGAAACGAATGAAACTTACGATGATTACATCAAGCAGATAGAAAATATTTTAAGGGGGAATATTTCACCTGTTCTGAAGAAGTTAAAGGA
>JBDNIA010000068.1:0-5223 GCA_041688525.1 Crocinitomicaceae bacterium
CACGTAAGGTTATTAGGCGTTTCAGTGTAATGTCCATCTTACACATGTTAGCACCACCCATGGCCCAACCTTCTGCTTCTCTGCCAGCATACTTGCCTTTAGGATCGCTAAACTCTTTAACACCGTCGTACCACTTTTCCGCAGTATCCCAGTCACCACCTTGTAGCACATTTAGCCACTTAGTTTGACCTAGGCGATTTTGTAAAAAATAGTCATTGTTGTATTGAGTCTTTTCTAGGCAGTCTTCAAATGTTTTTAATCCTGTCTTTGGACTGTGGATATGGTCACAGGCCCAAGTAGGAACGTCTAACATCATTGACCAGTCAGCAGTTAGTTCTAGCCACTCGAGAATCTTTTGACGAGTCTTTGTAGCTTCTACACCTTCAAAGTCTAACCAATCAAATTTAAGAACACCTTTACCAATTTGGTAACCACCGGAGTCACCTAAAATCATTGTAGCGTTACGATCACGCTGTTGGATCATAGACTCTTGTGTTAGACTTTTGTTCAAGTCTAATTGTGCGTGACCTGCAGAGTACAATCCGTATTTGTAGTAAAAATAACCTTGTTCGGGGTTCAGAAAGTTCATACCTTCTACTCCACGATCAAAGCCTGCGGGAATACGATCTTTAGGAATAAATTCTTCTAATCGTTGTTTAGCAATATAAGTGCTATAAAAAGAACTAATAGCAGGCAAATATACCGCATAGTCCTTTTGTAATGGTGTTAAATCAATTGTTTGTTTCATAATCTCTCGCTAATGTAGCTGTTATTGCTAGTTGTCTCTGGGCCTGTTCTAGGTTGTCTAATGCTATTTTAACAGCTTGGTTGTCTGTTGCCAAGACTTCCCAAGCCATTTCTTCATCACGTTTCTTACGGGCCCAATCTAACAGGCTTTCTATTTCGGGTGTTAGATTAACGGTGGCATAGCTAGAGCCCATTACGACCCAACCATCACCATCGAATGCTTGCACTTCTGAACCGTTAATACGGATCATACCCTGCATAGGGTTGTTAATGTTTTGATTAATATAGGGTACACTTGTATTACCTGCATTAACCTGTACACTACCCTTACCCATGAGCCCCTTAATCATATTTAGGCCGCCTGAGCTGGAATGATATATTTGTAAGTGGCAAGTCCGCTATTAAGAGTGATTTGAATAGCACCTTCATTACTCAGAGACATCTTAGTGGTGTTAACATCTGCAATCTTAAGAATACTCAAGATTGGCACAATAGGCCAAGTCCAGCCACGATCCAACTTACCGGTAACACCTTGTGCAAAGATAAACTCACCACCGTGTGTACTTGCATCGCCAAAGATAAACTTTAAGTTGCCGTTATCAGTTTTAGCAAGGAATGTAGGATGTTCGTTATTAGCGCCAGCTTGGAAGTTGAAGCGTTGTACCGCCATGACACTTGGTTCAATTTCCACATCCCACTTGACTCCGCGGAATTTAACAGTTTTCATCTTTTCGTTAATGACATCAGTGCCCATGAAACGATAGTCATTTTTAAAGTCACCATCTTTGTTTTCAAAGTGCAATCCTACCAGTGTATCTACACCATTGCGTTGCGCTGTAGTAACAGTGATCTTAGCATGCTCTTTGTACTCATCACCATCCAACAAGTATTTCAATTTGTTAAGTTGTGGCATACCAAAAACACCAATCATGTCTGCATATGGATTAGCAGTTTCTGCGTCCATGATAACTGAACGGTCGTCTGCCATAGAGTTAATAGTTGTACCTTTTTCTGTTCCTGTAACTTTAACAGTTGTAAGGAAGCCTAAGTTTTGTGTATGTGACACAATGTCTTGTAAAATATCTTTCATTTAGATTTCTCCGGTTATGTTTAATTATATTTAGGTTTTGTGTAAAAAGCAACCGCAATTTACTCAAAGTCGAATAACTTGTTAAAGTTATTATCACTACGGGTACTACTGATGTCCCATTCCAGTACACCAATTAAGTTTCCTAACTTTTCATCAATAACTGCATTTTCCATTTCTGCATCATTAAATGGCAAGTCTTTAAACCATTGTGGTAATCGTAATTCATCTACAGGGTATGCTACTGATGTGTATCCTAGTGGATTGTCTTTGACCTTACAGACAATAACTTTTCCACCGTCTATAATGTTCATGCTGTACTTGTCAGCATTCATTCGTTTCAAAGTGTTCCAGTTAAGACTTGCTCGAACGTGTCCGGGAATGTTGGTCTTACCTGCTTTCTTTTCCTTGTCACGATACTCTGAGATTTTGTTAGCACGTTTCGGACTGCCTTTCTCCCAGCCAGGTCGGATTTTGAACTCAGTACGGAATTCAGTAATGTATTCTAGTACACTTTCTTTAGCTTCCCCATCTAGCACTCGAGTAAGAACATTGCTCAAAAACTCTTGGATAACAACCGGGGTATCTGAACGCTTGAGGTCGAGCCCCATGGCCTTGATCTTGCCACCTGCACCGTCCTTGTCTGCTCGTTTGCCTTCTTTATCGTAGTACAAGACTGCGTAGCGCTTCTTAGTAATAAACAGACCTTTCGAGGCCACAATTTCTCGTCCTGCCTTAATGACTTCTCCTCGTGTTTTCGGCACGTGGAAAGCATCTTGCATAAACTTGGGGAATGTTCCATTTACTTCTTCTCCTATGGTATCGTAAAGTTCAATCACACTATCTCGAGTCCAAGACAAATGTCCAGCATCGATTTCTTTTCTCAGCGTATTGTATGCTGAGAAATAACAAGAGTCTGTATCACCATAGATAATTGCCTTACCTGTGTGATTAAATTCTCCTGTTATAATTTCGTTTACTTTACCAGCCATGTGTTGTGCAATAGCACGACCAGTTAGCGTAGTTGATTGTCCAATGCGGTTATCAAAGAAACGGCATCCTGGATTAAGAATCGCACCGTACAAGCTGTTCAAGTTAATCTTCTTAACCAACTGTCGCTTGTCCCAATATTCTTCTTCAATCTTGTTGCCAGCAGCAATACATTCCTTTAGTTTAGCCTGCATCTCTTTACGGTCGGCATACCAACGCTTTAACAGTCCAGGAATAATTCCTTCTGTTTCATAGGTAAAGATAGTGCCGTTCGCTGAGATCATCCAAGGCTGATTGCTGTCAAAGATTAGATCGTAACACTGTGCTGCCGACAGTGTATCATTACCACCGTTCTCCCAGTCAATAGTAATTTCACGACCAACTTCTTTATTCATTACACTGGTATATTCAACAGCACCAAACATACCTTCCCAAGCGGCAGCAAAGCTCTTACCCTTACCCAGCTGGGCTGCAATATAGTCCTTAGTACCATCTTGACGTAACTGCCCGACAATAGTTTCTGGACCCATATTAAGTGCTCTAATTGCACTAGGATACAGTGAGTTAATATCCAACGAGCCTATCCATTCGTGAATGCCTTTTTTAGGATAGGCAACATACGCACCAGCAGCTTGATTAGTAAAACCTTCTTCACGCTGTACACGATTAGGAACTATCATTCCTCGTCGGTGAGCTTCGTTTACAATAGCTTGTTCTGTAACAGCAACCGCACCCATTGTAGTCTGTAGCAATACAGTACACTCGTGTGCTAGTGTGTTGGCTAGATCTAAGAATTTTAGTTTCTTATCAAGTTTGTCTAGTAGTGCAGTGTCTTGTCTGTTGTAGGCAATGAATGTTTTAAAGTCATTGTTATACAGTTGATCAAGTGTGCCTTCATATACAGTCTTGTTTTCACCTATCTCCAGTTCTCCAATTGCATCCAATCGGTATGTGTGACGCTCTTCATAGGTATACTTGCGGTACAACTCGAGACTGTCCAAATGAACACGACCAATAAGGTCATAGGTAACAGCCGCTTTTCCATACTTTTCGTACTCGCGTTTCTTTGGAAATTGATTCCACAGGCAAAGTCTGCGAGTGTCTTCCTTGCTTAGGACCTTGATAATGCGATTAACAGTATAAGGCATATCAAAGCCTTCACTGTTCCAGCCACTTAAAATATCTGCATCTTGTATTAGGTCTAAGAATGTATCTAACATATCTGCTTCGTTATCAAACAGCATAGTATTGGGGAATTCTTCAACAGCTCGTTTGGCTTCTTCCATAGACAGGGTCTTAGGAGGAATGGCCAAGCATACCATTGTTTCCATCCATTGTAGATAGATAGCAATCGCAGTAATAGGCATAAATGCATCGTCTGGACTTGCATAGCCACGCTCTGGATCAAAATCTACCTCAATGTCCCAGAAAGCTACATTTAACTTAGGTGCATCTTGATTAAGATAGTTATCTTCTAGACAACGATAAATGGGATTGATATCTGATTCATACAGTTTCTTACCACTGTAGATAGCAAGTTCTTTGCGATGTTCTTTGACATTCTTAGAACTTACACGGGTTAATGGTTCACCCTTGATGGATTGATATTTACCCTTGGTGTCTGGGTAATAAAATACATGACGGGCAGGATGTTCTTTAAAGATTCGTTCACCTTTGTCGTTTCGTTCAACAACACGAATCATATCCTGCTCTCTGTCATAGAAAGCGTCTACGTAACTCATTATTCTCCTTATGTGATTTTTAGGCTCACAAATACCTGTATGATCATTTTTGGCTGATCAAACCTTTCTCTTACATACTTATCAAGCGAATTAATGCTATTGCATCAATAGTGACTAACAGTATATAATTTGCAACCATGCCTGTACTACGCCGAGTCCAGGCCGACCAACCAAAGATAGCGCATTGTGTAATGAATAACGGATATAAAATTAGGAACGGCGGATTAGGCAATGTCATACCCATCCATACCGCGCAGCTAATACTCAAGAACCAAGCAGTAATTTCTAAGAAAAACCTTAAAGGCCACTCTTGAAAATCGTGTCTTGCCCAATTGTATGTGTTACTGAATAATGCAATCATTCAGGCAAACGTTTGGCAACCCCGAGAATCATTTCAACGTCGTTCCATTCTTGCTCGTGATCTTTCCAGTTATCTTTGTGAGCAATTTTAATTGCTTTATTGATAACACTAGGTTTTATCTGTAATTCTTCTGCAACTGCTTTGACAGTTTCTTTTAGACCTTCATTGAGGTCTTCGATCTCACGTAAGACGTTTCCGCCTTCGCTAATCAATCTTTCTAATTTGGCTTTTTCTTCCGGACCGTACATTCTTGTAGACATAGATATCTCCTTTAAAGTACTATTATACAGCCGTAA
>JBDNIA010000069.1:0-2409 GCA_041688525.1 Crocinitomicaceae bacterium
GCAGGTGAATGAGCAAAAGTCCCAAGTGAAAAACATTGCTGAAAGCTACGGCCTTATCGGTCAGTTTCTGATGGCTACGCGCGAGGAGGACCGATTTAAACTGTGGAAAGCACGTCACGAGGCCTTATATGCCGTTCAACAAGTTAAACCTGATTCGAGATGTGTCATTACCGATGTGTGTGTACCGATATCAAAAATAACGTCTTGCATTTCAGAAACATTGAGCGATATAGAAACCACTGGAGTATTTGGCCCCCTATTTGGTAAGCATATATCCATCCCGTAGGTTCCCATATTTACATATGGTTTTATAGGCCATATTGGTGACGGTAACTTTCATGTTTTAATGCCCATAAATGCAAATGATTCTGAAAAGTATCGCAATGATGTTCGTGATATCAGCGAAAGGCTTGTTCGACGAGCTATAAACGCTGGAGGGTAAGTTTACGTTTTTAACTTGACATGGATTGTATTTACAAGTTTAGAACCTTCACTGGAGAGCATGGTATTGGTTACGGTAAGTCTCATTGGCTAGAAATGGAGCACGGTGCTACAGCTGTTTCTGTTATGCGAGCCATTAAGAAAGCTTTGGATCCCGACAACCGAATGAACCCTGGAAAGATGTTCTAAACCACATAACATCGCCGAATCTCTGCAAGCAAAGCTGCTCCTTGTGGATTTGTTTGCAGTTGCGCACTACCTTTCTTTGACACATTTCCAAACACTGGATCTTGTAATGGATTCCCATCTAAATGAAGATCGTGCAAACTTAGTAGAGACCCGAGAATGTTCAATGGTACGTTTACAATCTGGTTGTTTTTCAGAGATACATACTTGAGCTTCCCCATCAGTTCAAAACTTTCAGGGAGTTCCTGAATATAATTCTTATCAAGATGCAGGATCTCAAGGTGTGGTCCCATCGAGATGCAAAATGACATTTCTATTTCTGACATATGGTTGCCATTGAGGTTTCTTTGAAAATGATAGTATAAGTAATCCGCCCAATTTTTTAATATCAAGCATACTTACAAATTCTCCAGATTACAAAGTCCTTTGGAAATCGCTTCTGGAAACCTCTCTAATAAATTCCCTTCGAGATTCAAACTCTTCAATTTTCTTGCCGCTGCCAATGCGCTCGGTAATTCACGAATTCTGTTTTCAGATAAATGCAAATGCAATAAATTCAAATAGAGAATTTTATTCTCGGGAAGCTTTCAAATTTTACAGTTCGTTGACACCAGATGAGACAAAAATGAACTTTGGATGAGTGGTAAACTCATGAAACTCTTGCAGTTCTTGACACTCAGGATTTCCAAGTTTGACTCTGTCGATTGATCCGGTAATTCTAAAATTTCATTATTGTGCGACAAGCGTAATGCTTTCAATCGAGCAAGCTCCCGTATAGAAAATGGAATATCTGTAATTTTAGTCTCAACAATATCCAAGCTTCCCAATTCCTGAAGTTGGTTCAAATCTGGATCAATTTGAAAAGGACCATCGTATGGCTCACTGCATTCAAAGTTCCTTCCTTTGATTACAAGACTGGTAGAACTGCACGGCACATATTTCCCGCCGATGCATATCACTCGGGCCATTTTCAACGGTTAAAACGAAGGGGGGCCTACTAAATTGGAAATGGCATTTCAACGATTTTTTTTTTAACAACTTTTTAAAACAACAAAAATCGATTTTTTAAAGCACTACTAAATGCTAATTTCTTAATAGTTAACCCAAGCCTGAAAATGTTTTGATAATGCAGTAATGCACCAATATCTTGACCTGCTTTGGACGTTACCGAAAGTAGAAAAACGATTTCCCATATGGAGCTAATAGATCCGACATGTTACAGTAGTGGTTGATCCTGATACCAACATGGTATAGGAGTGTCTACCGTAGAAATATTACGACAGGAGATGTAACCGAAGCCGTTACATATCAGTTGATCTTTTGTGTTTCATAGTCTTAATAACTAAACAGTTTGATCTAAGTTAGCAAGGCCCAACTGTACCCCACAGTCGTAACCAACGCATCATAAAACACTGTTTTAAAACATTTGGTGAACAAATCCCTATTAATTTCTTAATAAGCAAGAGTATCTTGTTTAAAGAAAAGAGCCTGATGGACATTATTTTCACACATTTTGAATTCCGCCAATAAAATTTATCCTCGCAACTTTCTTACCTGAGACCGATGCTAATTCTAAAATAACATCAAAACTATATCAAATTTATGAAATTATTATTGGACGAGAGAAGGCAAACCAATTAAACATAAATTTCCTGCCACCAACCACGATCTCAAATTTGACTTAAACAGCAAAGGCTAGCAAATAAAACACATCCCCTGGAAACCAAAGTTTATTCAGAATAAGATTAGTGAATCCATGTTCCATTTCTCCGTTATTTCAAA
>JBDNIA010000487.1:0-6548 GCA_041688525.1 Crocinitomicaceae bacterium
GTTTTAAAATTCAAAACTTCTGAATTTGGTAAAATATCTTTTAACTCATCTATTAACCAAGGTGCATCTGAATAATGATTTGCGTTTTTTATATACTCATTGTTTATCGTTCCGTTGTCATTTCGATCTCTTGCCATTAGCGCATCTGTTCCGTGCCAAAACATAATTAGCTTTTTTTTTCTTTTGAGCACCCTTTCCATTGTTCCGCTATATGACGAAACTCCGTTAAAAGAGATTACTAATCTTGCAAAGGGCAATAAAATTAGAAATTTTAATTGTGCCCATTTTGAAACATAGGTATTTAGAAAAACATAATGGTTTTTCTTATCCATTGCCTGTAAAGCTTCCGCTAAAGTTGATCCAAAATGTGAAAGTCCATTAATTAAAACCAGCATGACTCGTATATGTCAGTTTATTGTACCATAAAAATATCGCGATGTAATATACGCAATACCCAGCAGTGTATAGCAGTAATGCATCTTCAAATTTCCAGCCTAATGCTATTGCTATGAATATTCCCCCTAAACTTAAGCTATAACAACTCACACTATAGAGAAAGGATTTTGCTTGCTTTTTGAATAATATCGGGATAACCGAAATTGGAGAAAGCAAAAATGTAATCAATAAAATAGGTAAGATTCGTTGCGCATATATTCCTGCATTGCCCCATTCTGGACCCAAATACCAAGCAAACAAATTTTCACCAAAAAAAACAATTATCAGGCCAAAAGGCAAAGCAAATAAACTGGCAATTTTCATTGTTTTGAACATTATCGGACGCATTGATTTGCCCTTGTTAATGCATTCTGCTGCCTCAACGTAAAACAATTGTGAAACAGAAGTTGTAACCAAAGCAATTGGTGCTTTAATATATTTGAACATTAATGCATAGATTCCTAATTCAAACATTCCAAAATAGCTTGAAATAAGCCAGAATAGTATAAATTGCGTTGCAAACACATCGGTAAAAGCATGTAGTGAATTAATCAATGGAAAATCCTTGTATTCTTTTACTGTTGTTTTAAACAAGCCAAAAGACCAATCATTTCGATTTGTTCGCATCTTCATACTCCATGAAAGAACGATAATTCCCGCATATTGGCTAATTAACCAAGCAATAATTAAGCCATCAATTCCCCATGCCATGTATCCTAAAATAGCGGCTAAACCATTATTTATCAATGACTGTATAACCTTTGCAGCCGAGAGCGTATTAAAACGTTTTTCGCGCAATGTCCAATTATTCGACAAGCCTAACAAGCCATAAGAGATCACAGCTAAAGGTATTAGCCATAAATATTTAGGTAAATAATTGTCTCCATAAAAATCCCCTACTACATCGGCAAATAAAGGGAATCCCAGACTCAAAACTCCAAGTAAAACGGTGAAAATGATTCCAGCAAAGATCAAATTTTGTGCTTTATTTTGCTCTTTGGGTAGAGTTACAGCCAACTCCAAACGTCCTGAAGCAACAATACCAATCATACCAGCAATAGCTGTGAAATTAGCGAATACAGCAAAATCAACTGGTGAAAATATTCGTGTCAGAATAGGCGCTATTGCAAAAGGGATAACTTGGCTAAGCGTATTTCCCGAAAGCATCGTAATGAAATTAGTATAATAACTCTTACTTCCCGGTTTAGATTGCATTCTCTTCGACTTGTATTCGATTCAATTCTATCAGCAGCAAAGGTAAGAATAGCCAATGGATATTAAGATATAAATATGCTGATGGCATTAGCCAAAAAACGGGTAACGAAACAAATACGATAATAAACCAATTTTTATTGTTTCTCGCTCTACTCCTCTTTTTAAGTACTAGTTCATATGCCAAGTAAAATACAAAAATAAAATATCCCCATCCAATAATACCATATTGACTTAAGACTTCTATTACAAAATTATGTGGTGAAACGACAGTACCTACTCTTCTCTTTACCTCATGATTAATATGCCTTTGCCGAAACTGACCTGGCCCAACACCAAGAATAGGATTCTCCCGAATTAAATCCAAACCGTTAAGCGTTAAATTTAAACGAACCTCATCGGCACTTGGTTCATTGTACTTTACCAATCTGCTTTTCCTGCCTATTGTCGTGCCATTATCATTTAAAATCAATGAATCGGTCAATGTGATATCCAATCCATTTCTTTGAAATTTATTTGCATTTAAATATTTTGGACCAATGAAAACCGGATTAATTAACAAAACGATAACCATTAAAGCAAAGACAATAGCATAAGGTATATATCTTTTGATTTCTATCCTTTTCTTAACATCCAGTATAACTTGAAATATTTGAAAACATACAATTATTGTTATCAAGAAATTGGAAAGTCTGGAATATGCGCATATCGTGAACAAAGCTAACAAAAGTGCAATGGACACAGGTACGAATCGATTTGTTCGAAGTCTATCATCGAAAATCAATAAGACTACTAAAATAAATAAACAATACAAGAGAAAATCATTCGGGTTATCATACACGAAAAGCGGTGCATAAAAAATAAAATTGACTGGTAGGTAATATAATTTTGCTGATGTGTTCCCTTCTAAGTGATTCCCAGTGTAGAATTCAAACAAGCCGAATGCCAAAAGGACGAATAAAAAACATCTGAGCCCAATAATCAGTAACTCTTTGAATCTTGTCCAACCCAATATTGAGTAGGTCGTAAACAGCAAAAGAGTAAATATTAACTGCATTATCAAAGACCTTATATCGAAAAGAATTATCTCTGATTTCCCTTTATAAAAAGCAAAAATAACCGCGGAAACTAACCACAATGAAATAAAAGCAAGAAATATTATATTCGGTCTAGCCCATTTTTTGAGAACAAATGGCAGAGGTATTAATAAAGCAAAAGACAAAAGTAAATTAGGATATATAGTTAAAAAACCTATTGACAAGGAACCTATACTGGTGCCAAAAGGCAGGGACAAAAGCCAAGCAAGAAATAAAAACTCAATATTTCGCTTATGGGTTAATATTTTAATCATCAACAGGTTAATATTTTAGTTTGCTATTAATTCCATACCTCATTAAGATCACAGAATGTATAACGAAGATAAAAAAGCTTTTGAAAAATTAGTGATGTAAAAGTTGTATTTCTCTTTTTTTTCAAAAAAAAAGAGATTTCAATGATGAAACCTCTTTTAATTATTAATGCTAATTAGACTTACTTCGCATAATTCACCGCTCGTTTCTCGCGAATTACGGTCACTTTTACTTGTCCTGGGTAAGTCATTTCAGTTTGAATTTGCTGTGAAATTGCAAACGAAAGTTCATCTGCTTTTAAATCAGTTACTTGCTCACTTTCAACCATTACGCGCAGTTCTCGTCCAGCCTGCAAGGCAAATGCGCTACTGACACCATCGTACGCTAGCGCAAGGCTTTCTAGTTCCTTAATTCTTTTTATATAAGATTCTACAATTTCTCTACGCGCTCCTGGACGTGCACCTGAGATAGAGTCACAAATTTGAACAATTGGAGAAATCATGGTAGTCATTTCAATTTCATCGTGGTGAGCTCCGATAGCATTTAGAACATCTGGTTTTTCGCCGTATTTCTCTGCAATTTTCATTCCCAAAATAGCGTGTGGCAATTCTGGCTCATCGTCTGGAACCTTACCAATATCATGGAGTAAACCTGCACGTTTTGCAATTTTGACATTCAAGCCTAATTCAGCTGCCATGATTGCGCACATGTTTGCCACCTCTCTCGAGTGTTGCAATAAATTTTGACCGTAAGATGAACGATATTTCATTCGTCCAACCATTCTTGTTAACTCAGGGTGTAGACCGTGAATTCCTAAATCGATACACGTACGTTTACCCGTTTCTGCGATTTCTTCTTCTAATTGTTTTTTCGTTTTCGCTACCACTTCCTCGATACGAGCAGGGTGAATACGACCATCAGAAACCAATTGATGAAGTGCCAAACGCGCAATTTCTCTACGCACAGGATCAAAACAAGAAAGGATAATTGCCTCTGGTGTATCGTCAACAACAATTTCGACTCCTGTTGCAGCCTCTAGGGCGCGAATGTTACGACCTTCACGACCAATGATTCGACCTTTAACATCGTCATTTTCAATATTGAAAATAGACACTGCATTTTCAACTGTTTGTTCTTGAGCAACACGTTGAATGGCTTGGATAACAATTTTCTTCGCTTCTTTCGTTGCGTTCATATTTGCTTCCTCCATGATCTCTTTGATGTGTGACATTGCACTTGTGCGTGCCTCATCTTTCATGGCTTCCATCATCATGTTTTTGGCATCTTCTTGGCTCATACCACTGAGTTTTGATAATTCTAAAACACGTTTTTGTTGAACTTTATCTAATTCTTGGTGCTTAAGTTCGGCTATTTCAATTTTGCTTTCAAGAACTTCTTGTTTTTTGATGAATTCTTTTTCTTGTCTAGCAGTCTCCTCAATTTTCTGAGACAATGTTTTCTCTTTTTGCTTTAAGCGATCTTCGTTCGACTGAAGCTTTCTTTCGCGATCTTTTACATTCGTTTCATGCTCGTCTTTCAACTTTAAAAAACGGTCTTTTGCTTGACTTATTTTGTCATTTTTCAGTGCTTCTCCATCTATTTCGGCTGCTTTTAAGATTTGTTCAGCTTTATTTTTCAGAAGTACCTTTTGTCCAACAACGGCTACTACTGCCCCACCTAGAATACCAATTATTAATCCAGTAATTAAACTCATTTTTATATCATTTTATTCATTTCGAATAAAACACAGTGATGAATAAAGGAAACTATTTCAGTTCGTCAAGTTCAGCATTTAGAGCGTCCAGCGATTCCTCAACTGAACTATAATCTGCACTACTCGAAACAACTGTGGAGCTTTGCCCCGACCTCGCTTTTGTTGCTAATTGCAACGCTGCCATGGCCAATAAGTCTTGCATATCTTTAACTGCATAGTTTTCTTTCAGTATCTGAATAGCTTTGTTGATATCCTCCGCAGCACTCAAAACACGCTCCTGTTCACCCTCTGAGACGGTTAACGGATACGTTCTTCCAGCAACTACTAACGATAAGGACTTTTTCTCCATTGCTTATTTTCTTAACTGACTAATACAGTGTTCTATTTCCTTTACCAATTCATCAATTTCGAGCGAACGAGTCAAACTTTCCTCGGGCACAGAAACTGTGTTTTGTTCATTCATCTTAACCAATTGATTTTCTTTCTCCAGAATATACTGATTCTTGCCATTTAATTCCTCGTCTTTCTCTCGAAGTTCAGATTTTAATGTTGAATTATCAGTTATCAGTTTGGCATTTTTCGCTCTTTCCTCCAACAAAAAAGAATGCAAGTCTTTCATCTTGCTGCTAATTAATTGAATTTTACGTTGAATGCTTTCCGTCATTTGGTATAGACTTTACACAAAAGTAGCATAGTGAACGAATAAAGACAAGATTTGTTGTGGATAATTCGTTACTTTTTTTTCAAAAAAGTACTTTTGAAGATGATGTCACCACTTTACCTCGTTTTAATTTTCGCCGTGCAATGGTTCAATTTAACCAATAAATCAAAAGAAGTGATATTACCGTATCATCCACCAATGACAATTCCTTTGGTTCTATCTGCCAATTTTGGAGAATTGCGGTCAAACCATTTTCATATGGGATTGGATTTTAAAACGGAAGGAAAAGAAGGGCAAACCTTACATTCTATAGATAACGGTTATGTTTCACGCGTGAACATTTCACCTTACGGCTATGGCTTAGTTGTCTATATCAACCACCCTAGAGGAATCACAAGTGTATATGCTCACTGTCAAAGATTGGTCGGCAAATTAGACAAACGCGCTAAAGAAATACAAACATCAACGGAAAATTCTGAGGTAGACATTTATTTTCAACCGAACGAATTAATTCTGAAAAGAGGAGAAGTATTCGCTTTGTCAGGAAATTCAGGCTCGTCTCGAGGCGCACATTTACACTTTGAAATCCGAGACACCTATACTGAAGAAGCCTTAAATCCGCTTTCATTTGGATTTGATATTGAAGATACGAAGGCACCTAGCGTTTACGATATAAAAATCTATGCCGTAGATGAATTTGGCTATATGATCAGCGACAAATCGATAGCGTTTTCGATAAAGAATGGGACAATTGCAAATGGCAGTGTGCTTATACCTTCCACTTATTGTTCCATCAAAGGAGGAATTGGATTTGCTATAAACGGTACAGATAAATTTGAAGAGGGCGGAAATACCTGCGGAATATATGGTTCTCGAGTCATTGTAAATGGCGATACGCTTATGAATCAACGTTTAAACCGAGTTGCATTTGAAGATACAAGATATTTAAACGCCTATACAGATTATCATGCTTTCCGAGCTGGTCGGAAATACCATAAAGCTTTTCGTACAATTGCAAACCCACTTTCGGTATACGAAATAGATGGTTTAGGAATTTTAAAAATCACACCAAATAAAAGTTATCAAATACAATACGATGTTTACGATTTTTCTGGAAATGTCACAAGCGTGAACTTCAACGCAAGTGTGGCTGATGGTGAAATAAATAATAAACCAA
>JBDNIA010000488.1:0-2967 GCA_041688525.1 Crocinitomicaceae bacterium
AAATGGTAATGTCCTCACAAGTTTAGATGTGAACCCCAAAAGACAAATTCACGACTACGAGGTAAACAAATACGTTTTTGATCAACACGGTAACTGGATTAAGAAAACTATCGCAGTTAATGATTCGAGATTTTATATCGTGGAGAGAATTATTGCATACTATTAGACTTTAGGACTATCATGTTTTCTACAGACGACTGAGCGGAGTCGAAGGCGCATGTAAAATTAAAAGCCAGACTATACTGATTTGCCTGGCTTTTCTTTAAAATTCTTACTGCTTTTGAAACCAAACATTTTCAACTCTATTGACATTGACATAGAAGCCAATAATTTCAGCTTTTTCGTTTCGTTCATATTTGGCAATTGCAAATCCTGACCAATCAGTAATGTCTTTTCTTAGAATCTCAATAGGAAATTCTCCATGTCGATTATGATATCCGATAATTGCCCTTTGACGTTTGAAATCGAATAACTGGTTTCGAGTTCAGAGCAATAGAAAGTCCCCGAATACTCTTCAATCTCTTCGGGTGAAAAAGGTAACCGATCATACTCTTCAAAGTATTGAATGGCTCTTTCACCGTCTTTAAGTTTCATTCCTTTATGCTCTTTTACATCAAAACTCACGGTTACTAACGTTTTAATTCCTGCTATTTTATAATTTAAAAATCCCGTTTGGATGAGTTGAGATTTTACTCCATTATCCCTCAAATACCATAAAGTGTCATGTTCTAAGAATATTTTTCTCGAGTAATTTTCTTTTAAATTCCAATAGTCACCGACAATTGTTTTTGCCGCTTTTAAATCTAGAGGTAACTCTTTTATTTTAACCGGTTTTTGGATTTTCACAGTGTTGTTATCTAAGAATAATTGTGACAACATTTCGAATTTTTCATTTACAGAATTTGAAGTGAAATTCGTTAATATAACCATAATCAGATTTTCTTCTGGATAATACATTGCATAAGATAAAAAACCAGGTACTCCTCCAGTATGTTGAACTCTTTTGTTCCCATAAAAATCATCCTTAACAACTCCAAATGCATAGTTGTTGATTTCACCATTGCTCAAAGTATCTGCTGTTTGTAATAATTCAAATGCTTTCTTAAAGTTTTCATCAGGAGATCTAAAATTCTTCATCCATTTGATTAAATCAGACGCATTTGTATAAATGTTAGATGCTCCTATACACAAACTGGTGTTTTCTCCAATAATAAACTGCTGGTCACCAATTTCATTATATGGCGTTGCAATTTTCGGATTAGTATTGCTATTGGTTTGATCAACAAATGTGCTATTCAATTCTAATGGACTAAAAACATTGTCTTTCATCCACGTTTTGAAATCTTGATTGGAAACCCTTTCTATGATTTTAGCTAACAAAATATATCCTGAATTTGAATACATAAATTGACTTCCTTGTGCGAAATTCAAGCTGGTTTGTTTACATAAATAACGAAAGTCATCTTCGCTTGTAATTACATCTCCGTCTCGCCAACCTGCTAATCCAAATAATTCAGGTGAACTTCTGAATCCACTTGTATGGTGCAACAAATGGCGAATAGTAATTTTGGTTTCGAATTCAAAAAGTTCCGGTAAATATTTACGAATATCATCATCAAAGGAAATTTTGCCTTCCAACTGAAGTAAAACAATTCCCAAAGCGGTAAATTGTTTTGAGACCGAACCAATATTGAAAATTGTTTCTTCGGAATTCTTAATGTCATATTTTATATTCGCAAATCCATAAGCTTTTGAAAAGATCAATTCATCATTTTTCAGGATAGCAATTACCCCTCCAGGATGGTTCTCCTTGTTCCATTCATAGAATATTTCATCAATTTTTGATTCAATATTCTGAGCAATAGCAATTTGTGTAAACTGCAAAATAGCAGCCATCAATACGAATTTTTTCATACGTTTTATGATTAAAATGTTGGTTAAATGGTCTGTTAAATATTATCAAATACCTAACAGACCTAATTCTGTAATAGGCTTATTGAAGAATAATCAATTCAACTTACCTCAATTTTATTTAAGCCTATTTTACTTATTTTCAAGTAAAAGACTCATTATACTCAACTCAACGTCGAGCTCAAGTTGATTCAAATTTCTAAGAACAGCTTCCAATGGAAGATTTAAAAAGGTTTTATTTTCCCAATCGTCTCCTGAGCTTTGGGGGAAACTCAAACTGGAAAAATCAACCGTTGGACTTTCTTTCTTTGCAGTCGCTTGATAATCAAGTAAATTAGATTTTAAATCCAATAAAAATTCTGTAGCTTTACCTTCATTGGTGAACATAACCTCACTGAAAGAACCGAAGCCTTTTCCATGCTGACGGATAATTTCTTCATCCAACTTTACATCATAGCTGTTATATCCAAGCCTTTTCAAAATGCTCATTCTAAACTCTTGGATTGTCTTTCTGGTTTTATCCCCATTTTCAGCTATTTGTTCATTGGGCAATCCTGAATTTTTTGCGACAAAATCAGCATTTGCTTTCGCAACAAACTCTTTGCTTTTTATAGCATTTTTGTTTGCCAAGAAAATAGCATTCTCCGTTGCTACATTGCTCTTTAAATTCACCATCAAAAACAACAATCCACTAATTGCCAACAAAATAACTGAAGACACTATTGTATTCGTTTTCGTTTCTGGATTTCGAATTCCACCAAAGAAATGGATGGGTAAAAAGACAAAAACCAAACCTATTAAGGCCGTCATTCCCATAACATTTGCTCCTGGCCAATGCATTACTTTGAAAAGTATGGATATTGAGAATAGAATCCCCACAATTGTTCCTATTCCTAAGGTCAATTTTTCCCGCGTAGCTTTCACCTCTCGAGATTTTAAAATAAACAAAATAGGAAGGAATAGAAAACTAAATCCAGCCACAGCGAGCACCATTAATATTGAAGCTCCTGGCCAATGCATAATTTTAAACATTGACCCTATAAAAAACCCGAAAGC
>JBDNIA010000489.1:0-2482 GCA_041688525.1 Crocinitomicaceae bacterium
AACCGTCGGTATATATTTTTACAACTTTACTCATCATGGAACGAAGATAGCAAAGCCAAAATGAGTTTTTATATAAACTGGGGAAACTTTTATTACTCAAAAAGTTTCCCAAGTTTATTTTCTGTATATATTTGCATCGAAAATGGAAAAAAGAGGTGAAATTTTATTCAAAGCGGGTGAGCTTTTTATGCTATATGGCATTAAAAGCGTCTCCATGGATGACTTAGCGCGCGAGATGGGAATTTCCAAAAAAACAATTTATACTTTTTTTAAAGATAAAAATGCAATAGTCGAATCTGTCGTTGCTGGAAAAATGGGTCAGATCGAATGCGACTGCACTACATTTCAGGAAAATAGTGTTAATGCAGTCAAAGAATTATACTCAGTAATAAATTTGCTTTCTGAAAATATGGGAAATATCCACCCATCGGTATTTTATGATCTTCAGAAATATCATCCAGGAGCTCAAAAACTAATCGATACGCACGAAAAAGAATATGTATTGCCGATTTTTTTAAAAAATATAGAACGTGGCCGAAAAGAAAAATTGTACAGAACAGATTTTGATTCATCTATTGTGGCTCAAATTTATGTTACCGTGAATGATGCAATTTTTAAACATGCTATTATTGGTCGTCCAGAATCCACAGTTAAACAAGTTTTCTCAGAGTCATTGAATTTTATATTATACGGGATGGCGACTTTAGAAGGCAAAGAATATATTAGAAAACACCTTTCACATGAATAATTCAATTGGAATAATAGCGCTGCTGTTTGTTTTAACAAATAGTTACGACACATTAGGGCAAGAAAAAAAGACTTTTAGTCTAGACGATGCAAAAGCTTATGCAATAGAAAATAATCCTTCTGCCAAAAATGCAGGGCTTGAGTCGGAAATTGCTGTTCAAAAAAAGAATGAAACAAGAGCAATTGGTTTACCTCAGGCCTCAATGACGGGTTCATTCAGTAATTTTATTAATTTGCCTGTTCAGGTTGTTGGAGCAAACTTTATTAATCCGAATGCGGCTCCTGGAGAAACAATTTCATTTAAAGCCGGAACAGATTTTTCAGCTTCAGGGACAGTACAGGTTAATCAAATTCTATTCAACGGTTCTTATCTAGTAGGCTTACAGGTTTCTAAATTATATATTGATTTTCAAAGAACGCTTGAATATCAATCACTCGAAAATGTTGCTTTTAATGTTATTCAAGCCTATAACATAGCCGCTGTCGCAAAGGATAACATGAAATTTGTTGACTCCATGGTACTTATTACTCAAAAATTAACGAATAAACAGAAGAATTATTTGGATTTGGGGCTAATGAAGCAGGATGATATGGATCAGCTTACGTACTCACTTTTGACGGCGAAAAATGCGCAAAGCGATGCAGTAATCCAACTCCAAAACGCGCTAATCATGCTGAAAATGACAATGAGTTACCCTATGGAGAACGAGATAGAGATAACTGATAATAGTGCTAGTTTGATGTTGAAAAGTAACATTTCGTCCGGATCAAGATCGCTAGATAACAATAATAACATCAAAGTTTTAGAGCAACAACGTCAGCTGGATTACTACAATATGAAGTACAGAAAGTCGTCTTATTTACCAACATTGAATGCGTTTTTTCAGCATACTTATAATGCGTACAGAAATGAGTTTAATTTTTTTGCAAATGAGAAATGGTTTCCTCAAACAGCTTGGGGCTTGCAATTAAGTATTCCAATATTCTCTGGTGGTGGAAATTACGCGAGAGTTAAGCAGGCTGAAATAAAATTAAAGCAAGATGAGAACTCCATATCTCAATTAAAAGAAAGTTTAAAATTTCAGGAAATACGAGCTAAAAATAATCTTTCCGGGGCTTTACTTAAATTGGATTTACAGCAAGCAAATATTGATCTAGCCGGAAGAATTTATAACAATGCTCTAATTCGAGAAAATATAGGGCAAGAAACAAGTATTTCTGTCACTCAAAAATACAATCAACTGGTTATGGCACAAGCCCAATATACCGCAGCAAAAATAGCTGTCTTTTCCGCAAAATTAGAATTAGAAAAATTATACAATCAAATATTGACGACCAACAAATAAATAAAATGAAGACAAAATTAACACCATTTTTATTATTTCTTTTACTAGGGATCATCACATTGCAAAGCTGCAGTGTCGACACTGAGACGAAGAAAGAAGAGATATACTTACCATTGGTTAAAATTGAAAAAGCTGAATTAAAAATATTCGAGCACAAAATTTCTGTGCAAGGAAATGTCGAAACAGACCAGAATGTTCTTTTGAATGCCGAGATGGGCGGCACCGTGATCAAAGTTCATGTCGTTGAAGGACAAAGAGTAAGTTCAGGACAGATCTTAGTATCGCTGGATGCTTCAATTCTAGCTTCAAATGCAAATGAAATTAAAACACAACTTTCTTATGCCGAGTACATGCTGAGAAAACAAGAAGAGTTGCGTAATCGTGGAGTC
>JBDNIA010000490.1:0-3476 GCA_041688525.1 Crocinitomicaceae bacterium
AAGATACTAAACTCGAAGATTTGAGGGAATTAATAGGACCCTGCGTTGGTCTTGTTACTATGATTAGAATGGCAATTGACCCCAACAATTTCGGACGGGCAATTTCATTAGCAAAAGAAATTAAAAAAATGGGCTTTGAAGTTGGCTTCAATGTCATGTATATGTCCAAATGGAAAGAGCTTACTGGTTTTTGGGATTTATTACCGGAAATTAATGGTGTTGCTGACTATTTTTATATGGTGGATTCATATGGAGGAGTTTATCCAGAAGATGTTAGAGAAATTTATGGATTGGTCTCGACCAAAACAAATGTTCCTATCGGTTTTCATGGACATAATAACTTGGAATTAGGCTTAATCAATACACTTACCGCACTAGAATGTGGTGCAAAAATTGTTGATTCTACAATAACTGGCATGGGGCGCGGCGCGGGGAACTTAAAAACGGAATTACTTCTTACTTCATTGAATGCGAAAAATGGATTAGAATTTGATTTCAATGCACTTTCTAAAACCGTAGCAGACTTTGACGAATTAAAAGAAAAATATAGATGGGGTACTAACTTACCTTACATGGTTTCTGGCGCAAATAGTTTGCCTCAAAAAGATGTAATGGATTGGGTTAGCAAAAGATATTACTCGTTCAATAGTATTATTCGCGCTTTGCACAACCAATCAAAAGGAATAAAAGACAACCAAGAATTACCGAAATTAAAGCTTGCAGTTTCAGGTAAAGACGTCCTAATAGTTGGAGGCGGTGAATCTGTTAAAAATAATGTGGAGGGCATTCGAACTTTATTAAAAATGAACCCAGAAATGGTCGTTATTCATTCTAGTTCAAAAAACGCCTTAGTATTTTCTGAAATTTCTAATCTTCAATTCTTTTGTTTGGTTGGCAATGAAGGTCATCGAATGGAAGAAGTCTTTAAAGGGGAGTTACCGAATGATGCAATATGTGTTCTGCCCCCATTTCCAAGAAAAATGGGAACCTATATCCCAAACCTTTTGAGCAATAGTTCGTATGAGTTAACGGATATTAATTTCACGAATTCTTTTAAAGATTCGCACAGTGCTATTGCTCTGCAACTTTGTCTTGAAATAAGTCCAAAAAAAGTTTACTTAGTTGGTTATGATGGGTATAGTGAAATGCCTATTGGTCAAAAAGAACAAGAATTATATCTTGAAAATGAATATTTATTTGAAAAGATTAAAGATTACAAACTTCGTCTAATAAGTTTGACACCAACATCTTACACTAAAATTATTCATGAATCAATATTTTCTTTACTTTAATCCTTCTGTAGATTTTGAATAAAATAAGTGTAATTTTCTGGGATTTTGACGGCGTTCTTATGGATTCCAATTTAGTTAGGGACTACGGCTTTAAAACAGTGCTTTCTGACTTTCCGCAAAATGAAATAGATCAGTTAATGATTTTTCATCAAAGTAACGGAGGTCTATCTCGCTATGTAAAATTCAAATATTTTTTCGAGGAAATACGAAATGAAAAAATCACGGAAAGTGAAATAAAAGTTTGGGCTGATAAGTTTTCCATTATTATGCTTGATAGTTTATGCAAGCCAGAACTGCTTATCGATGAAACTCTTTCCTTTGTCACTGCACAATATGAAAACTATGAAATGTACATTGTTTCCGGTTCAGATGGAGAAGAATTAAGGATTATATGTGATGAATTAAAAATTTCAAAGTATTTTAAATCTATTAATGGGTCGCCCACGCCAAAAACCACACTAATAAAGACAATTCTTAGTGAAAATAACTACAAGAATGAGACTTGTGTATTAATTGGAGATTCTATAAATGACTATTCTGCAGCAATGGATAATGCTATATACTTCAAGGCATATAACAATCCAATTATAGAAGAGAAGACTAATTTAATTTTTACTTTTTAATACTAGAATTTAAGTATTTGTGAATAGCCTCAGCAATAATAAAATCTTCTGGCTCGTCAATATCAATCGCTTCAATTTTACTTACCTCCAGCATTAAGGGTGTTTTTCCTATTCTAGTATTTCCATTTTCAGTAAAACTATTGGCTGTAAAAATAAAGTAGTTAGAATTCTCTTCAAATACACTCGGCAAGTCTTGAGTTCTAAGTAATTCAGTCAATTTATGATTAATCGGTTTGCCATCCTCCCAGTATAATCTTGCTTGTATTCGAGATACAGAAAAAACGGAATCATTCGATTCTTTTAAAGCCTCGAACTGATGCATTGCCGATTGAATGGTTTCCGCCTTTAACAGAGGATTGGTACTATGTGTTTGAATAAAATTCGTGTCACAAGATTTTTCTATATCATATCCAATAATTGAATTCATTGGAATTAAACTACCTCTTAAATAATCGGGTCTTTCATGTATTACAACTTTATCGAACCCTGCAACTAACTTCTTAATTATCTCAGAATCAGTATTGATAATTATTTTTTCAATATTTTCAATAGAAATGAGCGTTTTAAGGATATGAAAAAAAAGTGGCAGACCATTGAAGTCTCGAATATTTTTATTCGGCACTCTTTCGGACACTCCCTTCATGGGTAACAAGGCTGTAAATCTCATCTTTTTATTTTTCTGAAGACTTAGTTAGAGAACTCTCTTTTTCCTTGTTGCGCTTCCATTGCCAGAATCCAGCAAAGCCAAATGCTGCAATCAACAATAAAGATAAAACCAAGTTCATCGTATTTGCTAAATGGTATTTCGGTAGGTCAAATTTAAATTCAATTTTACGTTTCCCTGATGGAATTTTTAAACCACGCAATATATAATCAACCTTTAAGATTTCAGTTTCCTCGCCGTCAATAAATGCTTTCCAACCTTCCGGGTAGTATACCTCAGAAAAGACAGCCAATTGATCGCTATTGGAGTTTGAGGTATACTCCATATGATTTGGATTGTACTTCGTCATTTTAATTTCTCCTTCACCAGTAAATTTATTTTTGCCAGCTTTAGAAGCCCAACCCTTTGTCATAAATGCTTCCGATGCAGGATTGAATTGATCTAAGAGTTTAATTTCGATCAATTTGTTGAACGAGTTGGATTGATCAGCATCCAAAATTTGTTTTGGGATGTAGTTAGTCTTTCCATTTGTGTCAACAACAAAATAGGCTTCCATGCCTTCTTGCATGCCATTGGTTAAACGCACATCGATTGTGTCATTGGAAGAAAGCACATATTTGATAGTTTCTGAGCCATATACAGATTTAGCGCTTGTATTTTCGCCATTTACCAATAAAACGCCTTGCCCTGTATTTTTGAGACTAAACTCACTTCCTAAAGAAAGGATTTCGGTATTAACATCACGAACAGATTTAACTTCTCTTACAAACCAGACATTACCGAGAGCGGAAGGATTTGACCGAGCAATAAGTCCATTATCGCCGTTTTGAATGAAGTATTTCACATTCATCATGTCCAAAACTTTATTGTTTGAATTACTAATATGAAATTCGTACA
>JBDNIA010000070.1:0-21786 GCA_041688525.1 Crocinitomicaceae bacterium
AATCTAACATAGAGTTAATTAATTCGCTCGTTATTAATTGATTAACTCGCTTTGGTATTTTTTTTCCTAAACCAAACGTTTTTTTACTGTGCAATTGTTCTAGTTCTTTCAAATATTCTGTAGTATGCATATTATCCTTTACCTATCTCCTTAATTCATATAATAAAAATTCTGCCGGGTCACACCAATACGTTTCATATATCGCATCGCCAGGCCTATAAAGATGATAACTTTTATCAGTACCGTCTTTCTGTTTACCCATAACTTCGCCTTCGTAGTCGCCGACAACTTTAAAGTTATCGCCTGCTTGATCTATATTATAATCAACCCGCATCATGCTAGTTCTACCTTTCGTGCTTTTGAAAATTTTAGTGCAAACAGTAATGCCCATTTTTCATCTTCTACATCAACATATATATCGCACCGCTTGTAAGTGTCACCCGGCAATGTTTGACTGTTAGTGCGTAGTATTAGAATTGTATGCCATTGTATTTCTTCAAATAGTTCGTCGCCCAGTTCTCTACGGATCCAAATCTGTTCCATGCGATCCTTGTGAGACCATTTCATTTCTGCTGAACCTACGTAGAATCTCATTGTTAAACTCTTAAATTACGCTCATTACATTGCGTTCTTTTTCTCAATGATCTCTTTGCGGCGGTCTTTGGTAAGTTTACCTAGATCACCTAGTGCTGTACGTGCTCGGGTGGCTGCTGCTTTTACGCCCTTTGCTTCAAAAGTTTCATGTTCTTTTAAGTAGTTGTTAAATGCTAATACGATTTCTTCATGAGTTGGTTGTGTCATTATAGTTTCTCCTTTAATAATGCTTAATTAATTATATGTGATTTGTTTTGGTTTGTCAACCATTTAGTCGCCTACAAATACATCGCCACTACCGGTTGACAAGTGCCCGCATGTGGCATCATCCCCTGCGATTACAATAAGTTTGTTATTAGCATAGACTTTAGTTTGTTTTCCTGCTGGAATAGTTGGTCCAAAAGATGTATAGTTTGAATCAACCTGGGAAGTTTGTATTCCGCTAACTACATCAAATACGACTCCACTATGATCTCCGCCAGGAGGATGTGAAGTTACAGGATCACGATCAACAATGACTAGTTTGCCGTTTGCAAAAACAGTGGTCTGGCTAGGAATTAAATCACCTTCTGCCTTGTCGTTATCCCTACTAACTCCTGCCATTGTTTATACCAGTGCAATTCCGCTAGTCTGTGCAGTATATTGTTTACCAATTTCTGCTTCAGTCTTTGCAACACAACTTACTGACTGTGCTTGCAATACAAACTTACCGTCTGGTGATACGCTAAACATGAAAGGTGCTAGACCTAGGCCTTTTTCACCTGCAATCAGCACCATCGGCTTACGTACAGTGAAAGACTTAGCATCTTCTGCTTCTAGTCGTCCAATAATTTCTTCGCCTGAGCTTAATTTAAATGAGACGTTATCGCCTACTTTATATGGTACTTCAATTAACATTTATGTTCCTAATGAATGGCCTGTGCCATTGTAGCCTGTTTCTTCAATATAGGTGACTAACTGTTCGTAGCCACCTATTACTCGATCATTTATTTTAATTTGTGGGAATGTTCTTGCACCTGGAAACTGTTCAAACAATTCTTCACGAGTAAAATCTTTTTCAATCTGATAATAGTTGTATGAGAGATGTCTAATCTCACACAGTGCTTTAGCTTTTTCACAAAACGGACAAGCTGGCTTGCCGTAAATTTCTACACTCATAAACTAAATCCCTTCAATGATTCAGTAGTTACGTCTTGCTTAATACCACCGATGATATAGGACTCGACCTCTGTTTCCTGAGGAGCGACCTGCAAGCCCGAACTACTTAACCAATGCGCAGTCCACGGTAGAGGATTAGTATTAACTGGTTGATTAAAGATTGCCTGCAAACCAAGTGCTTTTAATCTACGGTTAGCAATATACTCTACATATTGGTTAAGCAGTGTAACATTCAATCCGATCATCGAACCGTCTTTGAACAAGTACTCTGCCCAGTCTTTTTCTTCTAGAACACATTCACGCCATAGGTCATATACTTCTGGCTCGCACTCTTTAGCAATAGCTGCCATCTCTGGATCATCTTTACCTTGTGCCCAAAGTTTTAATACATGTGTGCTTAGTGCAAGATGCTGTGCTTCATCACGAGCAATTAAGGAAATAATCTTTGCACTGCCTTCCATTAGCTTTAGTTCTCCAAAGCCAAATGTACATGCAAAACTAACGTAGAAACGCAAGCCTTCTAAAATATTAACAGTCATCATTGCCATGTACAACTTGCGTTTAACTTCACGCATGCTACCTTCGCCGCGGTGATTATAAGCGTCTGCTGCTACCGTAAAGGCATCATAATGTTTAGTTACACTAGTTGCACGAGCAATAATCTTTTCGTCGTCTAGGATAGTATCAAACACTTCTGACGGGTCAGCATACACGTTCTTCATGATGTGTGTATAACTACGTGAGTGGATTGTTTCAAAGAAGTCCCAAGTAACAATACAGCCTTCTAGTTCAGGAAGTGAAACATGCGGCAAAAATGCCAGGCATGGACCACGTCCTTGGACACTGTCAAGCAGTGTTTGATATTTAAGATTGGATGTAAAAATATGCTTCTGCTCAGGACGGAAGTTTTGAAAATCTGCACGATCTTTCTGCAAACTAACTTCTTCAGGTCGCCAAAAGTAACCTAACATAGTTTGATTTAACTTATCAAACACTGGGTGGCGAAACGTGTCGTAACGCTGGGTATTCATGTCCGAGCCGAAGAACATGTTTTGTTTTGTGAAATCAACGTTTTCTTGGTTAAATACTGTCTTTGCCATTTTTTTCCATCATCCTATCTGTGTATTACACTTAATAACAAGTATATGCTATTAAGTGTTAGTTGTCAATCTTTAAACTGCACAAGCGTCATATAGCGCAGGCATCGCATGATTCACTGTCTAGTTCCATTGCACCAAGTGCAAGTGTTGCTTCAGGCTTATCGTCGTCTAATTCACTTGGATCAGTTTTATAATCGTAAGTGTTTTGATAGTATGATGTCTTCCAGCCCAACTTGTATGTAGTTAACAAGTCTTGAATCATTTGACTCATTGGAACTTCATTGTTCTCATAATGAGTAGGGTTGTAACTCCAATTTCCACTAATAGCTTGATCAAAGAATTTTTGCATAACAGCAACAATATTAATATATCCTGTATTGTTAGGCATTTCCCACAACAATGTGTAGTGATTCTTTAGAGTTTGATACTGTGGAACAATCTGCTTAAGAGGCCCTTTCTTTGACTTCTTAACGGACAAATATCCTCTAGGTGGCTCAATTCCATTTGTTGCGTTCGACACAACGGAACTGCTCTCCGATGGCATCTGTGCGGACAATGTTGAGTGTCGTAGTCCGTACTGTAAGATATCGGCTCGTAAAGTTTCCCAATCATAATTTAACTTGTTCTCTACAATAGTATCAACATCTTTCTTATAGGTATCAATAGGAAGGATGCCTTTTGAATATTTAGTACGGTTGAAGTACTCGCATGCTCCGCGCTCTTGTGCAAGTTTGTTAGATGCTTTAAGCAAATAGTATTGGAACGCTTCTGTTAAGTTATGTACTAATGTCCACGCTTGTTTGTCTTCATATTTTACATGATTCTTTGCAAGATAATGTGCTAGTCCAATGTAGCCGATACCTAAACTACGACGAGCCTTGGTTGACTTTTCAGCGGCTAGGATAGGATAACGTTGATAATCAATAATTTCTTCTAGAGCACGTACTGCTAGTTCGCATAGTTCTTCTAGGTCGTCTAAACTCTTAATAACACCTACATTGATAGCTGACAGAATACATAGCGCAATTTCGCCTTCTGTATCATCAATATGATTAAGTGGCTTTGTAGGTAGTGTAATCTCTTGACACAAGTTACTCATGTATACTTTGTCTAAGAATGAACTATGTGTATTACAGTGATCTACGTTCATAATGTAGATACGTCCTGTCTCTGCACGTTCTTTAATTAACGCAGAAAACAACTCCATTGCTGATACTGTTTTCTTTTTAATGCTTGTAGTGCGCTCATACTTTTCGTATAGCTGTTGAAACTCCGCAGCAGGACCAAAATATGATTCGTATAGTCCTGGTACATCATGTGGGCTAAACAACGTAATGTCCCCGCCACTGAGCAGTCTTTGATACATAGTTAGGTTCAACTGTATGCTGTAGTCTAACTTGCGTACACGGTTATCTTCTGTACCCTTGTTGTTCTTTAGTACAAGGATGTCTTCAATCTCTTGATGCCAAAAAGGAAAATGTGTAGTTGCACTGCCACCGCGCACACCATTCTGTGTACAACAACGAACAGTTGATTCAAATTTCTTTAGGAATGGGACAATGCCTGTGTGTGCTACTTCGCCGCCGCGTATACGTGAATTTACTCCTCGGATGCGTCCTGCGTTGATGCCGATGCCCGCCCGTTGGGCGGTATAACGTCCAATAGCCATATCGCTGGCAAAGATACTGTCAAGAGTATCAGCACTGTCAACAAGCACACAACTTGCAAACTGACGTACAGGAGTGCGAACTCCTGCCATAACCGGTGTTGGAATATTCACTTTAAACAGTGAGGTTGCATCATAGTACCTACGTACATAGTGCATTCTAGTGTCTGCTGGATAATTTGCAAATAACGTTGCAGCAATCATCATGTACATGAATTGAGGAGTCTCAAATATTTCACCATTAGAACGATCCTGTACAAGATACTTGTCAACTACTTGACGCAGACCTGCATAGGTAAAGTTCTCATCACGCTTGTGACGAATGTAACTATCTAGTGTTGCAATTTCGTCTGCTGTATATTTTTCTAAAATCTCTTGATCATATACGCCGCGTTCAATATTGCGATCAATATTCTGCTGGAGTGTAATAGCATTGTATTCGCCAAACACCTGTTTGTTTATACTATAACTTAGCAACCGTGCTGCTGCATATTGATAATTAGGTGCGTCTAAACTAATAAGATCGTTTGCACTGCGTACCAACACTTCTTGAATTTCGTTAGTGCTCATGCCGTCGTAAAATTGAATATTTGCATTCATTTCAATTTGACTGCTACTAACTCCTGCTAGCTCTAAACAGGCGTGCTCAACAACTTTGTGTATTTTATCTATGTTGAGGTGTTCTTTTGTGCCGTCACGCTTGACGATCATTGTTCCATTTGACATTCTCTCTCCTAGTATTTTCTTATAATTGATATTTATTGCCTGTGCGGCATGCTGTAAATTTTCTGGTCTACCATCGTCGACGGTAATGCATCTACGGAAGTATATGTATCATTATAATATCCTATTGCGCATTTGTCTACCATTAATATATAATAATTAGTAGATTTATTGTAGTCTGTAATGATATGTATCTCAAAATTAGACCTATTAAAACGATCGGTTAACTGTAAGGAATAACACATTCCTAATACGCGAGAGAACTCGCAGTACTGATTCTCTTGTATAAGTTGCCAAGGGTCTGGCCAGCTCTTTTGATCCCATGCATCAGTATGAATACTAACTGTTGGTGCGGTATTGTAGCAGTCGATAACATCTTGAATAGGGTCCTTCGACCGCTCAAGACTGTACCTGAAGGCAACCCAGGCTACTAGCCTTTGTTCATAGGTTTTGTCAAACATTACTCACCAGTAGCGTCGATTGTTGTTTTTCTATTTCTAATCTTAAATTCTAACTGGGTTAGATCGTCTACTGGCATAGTACTTGATAGTAATATATCGATAGTTTCGTTAACAGTATCGCCGTCAGCATCTTGTACTAAGGCACTAAATGCAATAGAAGTTTCGTAAGTTGATACACCTATATAATCGTATGCATCTGATACTGTTATAGTTTTGTCTATACCGTTAACTGTTAGTGTAGCTACACCGCTGCGTACTGCTGAATAATTTCTACTAGATAATACGTATTCAATTTCAAATTGTTGACTAGCAATATCTATTTCACCTGGAAGTCTAAAACGCTTTTGTGCAGATCCACTAGTGATACTGTTTAATACATGTAGTTCTCCGAAGACTGCAATAACAGCACCTTCAATTTCAGGAATGTATGCATAGTTGGTCCAGTATCCCGGAGTATATGATAGTACTGCTGTTCTTGAGAAGTAGTCACCTATAGACGAGTTTCCTGGAGTTTGATATTTAAGTATAGAATCAGTAGCTAAGTATTCTGCTGCACCTTCTGTACCTACCATAGTATAAAAGTTATTTTCACTGACGTTGCCTTTACCGTACTTTACCCAAGCAGCGTTTTTGTTAATATCATTAAATCTACAATTGGACCAGACGTTGTTGTAAGGGCCAGTTTCTCTACCAGATCCTACTGCTATGTTTAATGATACAAGCTGTGTTGCAAATGCTAGTCCGTAAGACAGATTAGAGAACTCACAGTTAGTCCATGAGTTGTTGTGTATATCCCAATCACTTATAACTGCATAAGCAAATCCGTTAAGTGTACAATCTTCAAATACGTTATTCTTAGTTTCAACAGATCCACTTAGACTATTCATTTCAATTGCAACATCAGTAACTGCTACCGCGCCTCCACTAACCCAAGGTCCTGAAAACTTAATGTCTTTAAACACACTGTCTTTACAGTTATTGAGAATCAAGGCTTTGTTAGGAACTGTTGTTTCTAATGTCATACCTTCTAGTCTAATACGAGTTGGTTGGTTAATAGTTGTAGTGCTTGCATTACTTGCAGGAGTTCCAACTATGCTATCTCCATTAATCGTAGTGAACATGTTTACACTTGCTGTAAGTGTTCTAATAATAGTTTTATCTGCGCCGGCACCTACAAGTGTTGTGTATGGCGGAATGTAAATAGGGCCGTCAATTACATACTCACCTGGCTCAAGATGTAATATTACTCTACTAGCTGCACTACCTTTGATAGCATCATTTAAGTATAACTGATCAATAGCTGCTTGTAACCGTATAGTTGCAATTTGACTTGGCTGTCCAGTTAATCCAAAAGAACGAACACTTACTCTGTCGTCAAGTCTTGCTTGTAAACTTCTGCGTACTGGACTAGCAATGTCTCCGCCAGTTAATAAAAAAGCATCAGCTTCTCTATATGTATAACTATCAGCAAGAGTAAAGATGTTGTCGTACTGTGTCAATACTTTTGTATTGCCAACTGCCGGCGAACCTTCGGATACGCTGCCGTTTCCAATAAATAATTCTTGCGAGTCAACTGCCCAACCAAATTCACCCGAAGCTAATTGAGGTAGCCCGCTACCTGCGTTTTTTTGTCCTCTACGAATTTGTATTCGACTGATCTGAACTACTGCCATGACTATCTCCTATTATACATATTTATCGAATTAACTGTTCTGTTCGTAGTATGTATATACTCTATTGTACCATTCATTACGCCACTCGGCATACTCATGTGGCCATACATCAAACTGCTGATATGTCTCTCCACCGAGATCTGAGCCATGGTCACCTCGGCTACACATAAAGATATGTCCTTCGCGAATATTAGTTCCAAACATTTCGTTGTGTGCTTCGGCATAGGCTACTAGTTGCAAGAAGTAGTTCTGTACATACTCTAACTTCTTAGGCTTATTTGTTTGCTTGAAGTCAAGAATGCAAGGTTGGCCTTTATACTGTCCAACTAAGTCAGTAGTACCGGCATACATCTGCGGAACATAAAGAGCAACTTCGCTGCCCCAAATCTCATCAACATCTACCATTGCGTTGTCACGCACCTGAACTGCCATTGCGTGTGCTTTGATTGCAAACGGGTTACTACCAGGAGTAGGCCATTCGCCGGTATCTACATAGTCTTCAAGATATTTGTGCATACGTGTACCAACACCGGCAGCTTCTGTTGTAATTTCTTGTGCTTTTACATCACCTACACGTCTGCGCCAAGCGATGAGTCCGGTCTTGTCACTAGTTGCATCAAGGATAGTTGTAACACTAGCAACAGCGTCGCCGTCAGGTGTCATGTATTTGCGTTTGCCGTCTACTTCTTTGCGTGATATTGGTTGATAATCGTATTTTTTAGTTATCAGACTCATCTCGAACCTCCCGGATTGGGATCATATTTTCTATTTCCCATGCCTCTTGCCCGAAAGGATCGTTGTTCATATAATAAGGATTTACATCACTATATCCGTTATCGGCATCTACACTTTGTACTTCGGGTACAAATTGTTTAATCATACTTTCAACACCGTGTTTTAGTGTTGCTGTTGATCCTGCACATCCGCTGCATGCGCCTTGTAGTTCTAACTGCAAATGTCCATCTAGATATGATGTAAACTCAATGTTGCCTCCGTGCTCTGCAACACTAGGTTTTACATGTGATTCGATTAGTTCTTTAATTTGTGTGATGATTTCTTCATCAGTTCTTTGTGTCATAGATATACTCCATACGTTATACGTAGTATAGCATACAAATATTACAATGTCAAGAAGTTTTTAAAGTTTGTCGCCTATGTCAGTTGCTGACTTGGCCATTTTGGCAACTGTGTTGCTGCCAGCAGTATCACCTTGTGGTGTATCTGTTGCTTGTTTCTTAGTTTTTGGCTCAATACCTTTTTCACTAAAATTTTGGACCATTGCTTTTAATCTTGGATCTGTATCGTATGCTGCTTTAAATGTGCCGTAATCAAATTGCTCTGCACCAACGTTTTGCATAAGTTTATTAAGATCAAGATTCTTTGCATCTGATCTAATATCATTTACTGTTGGTTTGTTGAAATGTAAGAAAACGGAGACGCCTTTTTGATCAGCGTCTCCAATAACAGTTCTTAATACTTGTACTAACTTTAGTGAGGTAGATGCTTGGGGTTCACCTGCTTCATAAAGTTCAAATATTTTCATCTTATTTACTAGTCTTACTTAAAATTGATCCTAGTCTACGTGATGTTTCAATTATTTTCTTTTTAGCATAGGTACGTGACTCACGACGCTCACGTCCTGCTTCTGCTTCGCCGCCAGCAGCTGGAGCTGCTGCTGCAAAATCGTCTGTATCTACAGTTGGTTCCATATCTTCAGCACCTGGTACTGGCTCTTCATCTGGTAGCTCTGCGCCCATATCCATCGCTGGTGCTTCACCTTCGCCAGTTAGCATGCCAACACCGCCTGTTAATGCAATACGTGTTGTTTCCATTGTTGCGTACAGTTGCTCTAGTGCAGGCTTAACTGAATTAGTAAATGCTTCTGATTGCTGGGCACCCATTTCGTCGCGGATAGCATCAGCTAGTTCTAGCATTGATTCAGTTTGCATTTCAGCAGTGTCTTCCATCCAACCAGTTAAACGGTCAACCATATCTTTAGCTGCCATAATTAATTCTGCGTTGTCTTCTGCGCCTTCTTTGAGTATTGATGCAAAGTAAGTGTCTATAATAGTTTTACCTTCGTCTACCTTTTTAGCAAATGGATTTACACCTTTTTTAGGCTTGTTACCTTTTGCGTCTTTAGCAGCTTTCTTCATTGGTTCTTTCTTGTCACCGTCTTTGTCTAAGTCAAGGAAGTCCGGCTTACTTTCATCAACTGGCTTGTCAGTAGCTCCATCCGCCGGCGCTTTGCCTTTTTTCTTATCTAACATCTTTTGGAACGCCGCTTTTTGTGCTGCTGTTTGTGCTTCTGAAATATCAGAACGCTCACTAATAGCAGCATTTAGAACATCAAGGAAAAGTTTGTTTTTGCTGTATGTTCTATTCTGCGATAGCCCACTGAAACTTTCATTTGTTTCAATATCAAATTGCTTTGTACGCATTTTGTTTCTTGCATCTTGTAGCTGTTCTAATGTAAACGAATCTACATTAATCGTTGTGCCAAATTTCTTTGCCATTGTTTCGTTTAGTGTTTTTGACGTCAATGGTTTATTCATATCTCTAATGTTCATGTTACTCTTCCCCAAGTAGTTTAATTATAGTTATTTATGCGTTTTATCTGAATATAATGCTATCAAGCGCCGACTTAGCATTAGCAGTTCTTGCCTTTGCAATTTCTAATCTAGTTAATATTACATCTTTTTTAAATTCGTCTTTGGTTGTTTTAGTTGTATTTGTAAAGAACAATGCATCCATATAATTCTTTTGAATGGTTTTATCTAAATCCATTACTATACTTATATTGTTAGTACCTTTAGACAAACTCTTAGCAAGAGCAAGTGCTGCTGTTTTACTAAAAGTAATCGCAACCTGTTTATTTTCTTGACAGTTATATATCAAAAATCCTTTTTTGCTGTCTCTTACAACCATTTTACCAATACGGATACTGTTACCCTTTTGATAGGGAAACAAACTAGGATCTAGTTTATCTTCTATTAGATGTTGTAATTCTTTAAGTAATGTTGTGTTTGTCATTTCTCGCAACCATTATAACGTTATTTGATCGTATTTTACTTACCAAACTCTTGCGTATAAGGTTGTTCATTATGACTTGCTGTCTTTCAGTAAGACTGGACATAGGAGTAGGAGCGGAAAGATTCTCAAGCTCGACTTTCTCCTCATTGGTCATAAAGATTTTGAAATCTGTTAATAGCTCGTTTATTTTCATCTAACTGAAGCTAACTGTTGTTGCAAGGCTTTTAATTGATCTTGCGTTTGTTTAATTTGTGTTTGCAACTGTTGCTTCTGCTGTTGCTTCTGCTGATTCATTTGCTGTTGTTGTTTTGCTGCATCTGCAGGATTTGCGGTTGGAGCTGCTACGTTACCGTTGCCAGGTGTCTTTTGTCCTGGAACTGCTGGTTGTCCTGGAACTGCCGGAGGAGTCATTCCCATTTGTTGATCTAATTCAAAAATTTTCATAGTTTCTTTCTTCCTCTGCTTCTCGGCTTATTCATTGATTTTACACGTCTTGACACAGAATTAGTTGCTTTTGTGATACCTGCTTTACGTGTCATCATTCCGCCTTGACGTTTTTTAGTTAATGATAATGATTTACTCTTTTGTATATTTATTGGAGCATTACATGCTGCAGGACTTGCACGAACTTGTCCTTTTCGTGGGCCACTAGTGCATCTAAACTTTAGACTTTGAGATGCTCCAGATTTTGCATATGCTCTAGTAGCTTCTATTACAAATTCGGCTGCTTTCATTTGTTCAGGCCTTTTGATAACCTAATACTTGCTGGATTTGTACGCTTAGTCTTCTTTGCTTTGCGTGCCATCTTCTTGCCTAAGCGTGCTCTAGTGCGTTTCATTAATGCTCGTTGTTTAACATCAATTGGAGCAAAACACTGTGTAGGTTCTGCCACAATACGACCATTACGAGTGCCGCCTGTACATCTGTACTTGCGCACAAGACTTGTTCCCTTGCGGGCCCATACTTGTTTTTCTTCTAGTGGTTTTGTAAACTCTCTTAATAACATATAGTTATTTATCGAGAGCGGAAGGTTACTGCATTAAAATTACAATAACGATGGATAGTAAACTGGCAACTACTGTGCCTGCTGTGCCGATTAGCACTTTTGTGATTGACTTCTGACCGTTGATAATATCGTCATGTATATTGTCGATTTTTACTTCAACTTTGCTTAGGCGACCTTCTAGTTGCGCATAGCGTATTGCGCATAAGTCGACGTGTGCTTCAAGGTTCGTTCTCTCTAATTCAGTAGTAACTGACATCTTATTCTCCGTAAAAACCTACACTCTGTAGGGTAAAGTAAACTCTTAGTTAGCCTTTGTTATGTTTGTAAGATGCCTGTTAGCTTAATTTAAGCTACAAATGTATTTATCATTCTTCAATGATTTTAAACACTATATTAGTGTCATTTGGGTGATTGGTACGGAATATATTGTTATTGATTTTAGCAGTCTCGTCAAGCTCTGTAATAATAGGAACAAGGTCAAAGTCTGACATTAACATGTCTAATGTTAATGCATCTTCGTACTCGACTTCAAATGCAAACTCCCAGTAACGTTGTTTTCCTTTTGTGTTTGATCCAAATCCAAACTTGTCAATGTTGCTTACTTGCGAGCTACAACTAATAGGATTTATATTAACTCTGAGTCCAATAGTTTGTACTAAGGTATAATAGTTTGCTTGTTGATTAATAAGTCGCTTGTCGTCGCCGCGACGGGCATTGGATTCTGTAATGTCAACAACTGTGGTTAATGTAAATTTCATACTGTATTTACAGCCATAAAAAAAGGGCCCACTTAAAAGTGAGCCCAGTGTGCCGAAGCACGGTTCCTAAGGTAGTTAGGATTTATGCTGCGTTGAATGTACTCAATGTACGTACAACTACGGTTGCTGCTGAAAGATCAACACCGTCTACTGTGCCTAGGGCTTGTAGACGAAGTGTCATACCAGCTGCATCAACTGCGTGGCCGTCGACGATTGCAAAAATCTTACCAGCTGTGCCAGTTGATTCATACATTAGTGGTGAAAACTCTCTAACGATAGTTTCAACTGCTCCGCCGATACCGTCTTTTGCTGTTAGGTCAACACCTGCATCGATTTCGATTGCAATGATTTGTGCTGTACCATATGCTACGCTGTGGTCGAAACCTGTGCCGTTTACTCTTGTGAACTCTGCCATTTTATATTCTCCTATGATCTAATGGACCTTCACACTCTGTGAAGTTCTTGTAATGTATTTAGCCTCTAAGACAAAAATATTGTTCTTAGCCTCTTTTTTGAGCTCTTTTGTGTAACACTCTTAGTAATTGCACAAAACCTGGACCTGCTGATACAATGTCATCTAGCATTTCAATAGCAGGCTGCATTCCTTTAACATACGTTGCTGGTATGTTCTTACCTTCTTTAGCAAGTTCTAAAAATAACCTTACTCGCATTAGATTCTCAGCACCAACAATAAGTCTGTAGTTGATTATGTTTCTACTTTCAACTCTTTTAGCAATTCTGTCAAATGCAGCTTCGTTTATATAAACACTGTCAGCAGCATCAGAAATATCATGCCCGCCTTCCATGATCGCCCATTCACGAGCTGTATATCGCGGTTCATCTAAAATTTTTAAATCTTCTAGAAACTTGTCTACATCTTCGTCAGTGATGAGAGTAGACTCGTTTACAATTGCTCTAATAAAATCCATTATGCTCTTTTAGCTCTTGCTGCTTTTATTGCGCGACTTGCGTATTTGTCTGCTCGCATTGCATTTTTCCCGTCATCTGACGGATCAGCAAACTCATCAGGATCAGTATCGCTTTGATCAGTATCGTCTAGGCCACCTTGTTTATGATCTTTAGTTAACGCTGATTGCTGACTTTGTATTTTGTCTGCATAAGCCAATAGTTTTTTAATAACTTCGGGACTAACTCCGGCTTTCTTTACAACATCTGCTAGATTCTTTGGTCCAAACAATGTACCAAAATCTGTTAGAGAACTACCAACTCGTGACATAGTATTTGATAATGCATCGTCTTTGGTTGACGCTGCTTGACTCATTAGTATACGTCCGAAGTCTGCTAATTTACGCTGTTGTGGCGTCATTTCAAAATTAGCTTCGGCTAATATTTCATTCATTTTCATAATTGCAATTCCTTATCTTTGTACGGCTCTATTGGCTCTTGTAAAAAATTCTCTAGGTACTAATTTAACGTCACCGTCTGGATGTGCTAGTACGTATCCTTCGCCACCAGCGCCGTGCCCTGGTATGTTTGCTTTTACGGTTGCATCGTGTGCATCAAATTGAGCAATCACTTTGTCCTTGATCTGCATGATACCTGACACTACTTGCCATATTGCATCAAACCCTGCTTGATTATTTTGTATGTGCGTTGCAATGTTCTTTTGTTTGTTCGGCGATAGTTTAGAACTTGCCATCCAGTCAAAGAAGTCTGAGCCTAAGTTTTCTAAACCTGTATCAACTTTACCGTTAGTATATGCATAAAGCACTTTTGCAAAGTCTGATATTTTTAATTCTGTTAGTGCTGCAATATCCAACAGTTTATCAATTGCACCTGCATTCTTAGCAACTGCTGCTTTAAGTTGATTAATATCTTCGTCTTCAATCTCTGGTGATTTTTGTACAGTCACGGATGGAAATATTAATACATCATTGCCCTGGAAGTCTATGCCTTGTGGTACTGCACTTTCGTTGTCATCTTCGTCAATAAGTCTGTGTACAACTACTCCAGTTATACTAGACCCAATACGTTTACCTAGGTCGCTGCTAATATCAACTGCATACTCTACTATGTTCGGCTTGAACACAAAGTTCTTATCTTTTACTGGCGGAGTGTTATAATATAACAGATCACCTTTTAAGTAACCGCGGAAGTCTGTTGGAGTTGCACGTTCGTACAAATCAAAGATGCCTCGCATCTTACCTGCAAAAGAAACATATCCCGGATTCTCTCTGTTCTTACCACCACTACGGTTTAAGAACATTTGTTCTAGGTCGTCGCCGCTTTTACTCTTACCGTCGTAACCCTTTGCGCTAAAGCCGCTTTTGTCTGTGAGTACAAACTCGCCGTCAGTGTTGCGGCCAAAGATAATAGCAGGACTGCCATCCCATTTAATAGTAACATTTGTGTGCTTCCCTTGTTCTAAACTCTTAAGGCTTTCTAATGCACGAATTGCTCCGCGGCTACCTTCCCAGAACACAATGTCTTCTGCGTGGTCAATGCGAGCACCTTCTTTAAGGTATACACGACTTTCAACTAGTTTAATATCACGGTATCTCATCTGTTAAATGCTCCTGAACTCATAACAACACTGTTCAATGGTGCACCACTTAGTTCTCTAATTCTACGCAACTGTTTATCAGCCAACGATTCAACTTGTGATTCAGGCACTTCTTTGCCTGCCTTTTCCATTGTTTCTTTCCACGGAGCAATAAGCTGTTCGTAGTCTGGATCGCCTTTGAGTCTTGCAAGTATACTTTCAACTGTGTGCGTGTCGGCTTCTTTAGCACCTTTACCTAATAGCAACGATGCAATTTCATCCCAGTCATCAGCAACAACAGCATCTCCGTTGTTAGGATCAACAACACCAAACTTAGGACTAAACTTTAGTCCACGTCCTCTTGCTAGACTTGACAACAATATTGCTCTGTCTGTTCCGCCGAACTGTGCTGTTCCGCCACGCTTGGCTCCTCTTTGGAATTTAGGATTGTTTGTAAACATAAAGTCTGTTTGCACAAATCCTTTTTGGTCAGTGCCGTCGATAGGTGTACGGAAGTGAACTTGGTCACCAGCGTCCTTGATCCAACCTGCTTCGAACCCCTTGCCTTTGTTCATAATTTCTAAGTCTGGAATGCCTTGTCCCTTGCACCAAGCTGCAAGTTTAGCAATTAGTTGTTCTTTGCTAACTTTAGATGCATCTGTGTTTAAGTCTAAGTCACCTGAGCTATTCTTTTCAAATGCTCCATCTGGGTCATTCTTCTTACCAGTTGTGCCTAGCCAATCTTCTTCATCAAATACTAAGCCTGTAATCTTTTCAATAAATTGAATCGTAGGATGTACATCTTGAGTAGCAATACGTTGTGTTAATGGACCTTCTGTACTTTTAAATACGTTGCCGCCTTCTTTAAGAATTGCTGTCATTATTCTTACTCTCTATAACTTTTTGGATACCGCGTCTAAACTTTTTAGGATCTCCGCTTTTAATAGCATTGATAAATCTACGCTCAAGTTCGCCAGCTGTTACATCATCATATGTACTTGCGATTCTATTAAGCAAGTTAATACTACTTTCGATGATATTATTAGCAGATGTCTCAATTTGTTTGTCGCTACTATATGTGCGGCCAAAGCTGTTGAGTTCTTCTAAAATGCTTCTTGTGCGTTTTTTCATTGCGTTGCTCCGATAATGTATTTAGCGTTGTTATAAATAAGAGTACTACACTTGAGGGAGGGCATAATGTCTATATCTAAAATGAATTTCAAAGAGAGGTCCTTACTATTTGCAAAGTTATCGAGCATTGCTTATAATAACTTAAAAGACGCAAAAAGTCAAGCAAAGAGTTTAGGCTTTACAACTGTAGAGTTTTATGATAAAGACGGTGCTCAGGCATATCGCTTCATGAACGCAGACGATTTGGTAATTGCATGTCGAGGCACCGAACCTACACAGTTTAACGACATTGCAGCAGACCTGCGGGCTATTCCAGTAGTTGCAGAAACTATCAGTAGAGTACACAAAGGCTTTAAAGCAGAAGTAGATGAACTTTGGCCAATGATATGTGACGACCTAGTTCGTACAGTTAATCGAAGCAAGGCAGTTTGGTTCTGTGGGCACAGCCTGGGTGCAGCGATGGCAACTATTATGGCAAGTCGTTGCCGACTTTATGCAAGCGTTCCTAATCCGCAAGAGCTTTACACATACGGTTCGCCTAGAGTAGGGTGGCCTAATTATGTTAAAAGCCTAGGCGTAGTGCATCATCGTTGGAAGAACAATAACGATATTGTTACAACTGTTCCTCCTATGCTGTTAGGATTTAGACATCACGGTATACAGCATTACCTAAATGCCTACGGACAAGTTCGTAACCCAACTGGATGGCAAATGATCAAAGATAAATGGCGCGGTATCTGGATGGGACTAAAGCAAGGCAAGATAGATAGCTTTAGTGATCATTCAATGGATGAATACATCAAACACCTAGAAAACTATAACAAAGAGGCTTAACCTCTAATACGGTTATTGTACGCAATAGCTTCTTGAATTAGACTCAGCTCAATGTCACTGCGTTGAGCTGTTTTTACGATTGCGCTAGTGTCTTTAGGAAAGCAATGTCCACCAAAGCCGCGTTCTGTTGTGATGGAAGTATGACTCATACCAATACGAGGATCAGCACCTACTACTGCAACAACTTCGTCATAGTTTAAATTGTTCGCTGCACACAGATCATAGACTTGATTAAAAAACGCAACCTTAGTAGCAAGGAAACTGTTGCGCATATACTTGCCTAGGATAAGACTTTCAACGCTTGTTGCAGTACTAGTAAAGTCTTTGAATACTTTTGCAAATGCACTGTGCCAAAATTGTGTATCGTCTCCGCCAAAATACAAGTGAGAAGTATTCTTAAAGTCTTCTGTTGCAGTTTTAGCAACAAGGAACTCTGGGCTAAATGTTAAACTATGCTTAGGAAACTCTGTTCTAATTGCATCCCAGCCTTCTAAACTAATTGTACTCTTAATTAGAATAGGCATATCTGAACGTGTGTTTGATATTACATCGTACACGTTATTGACATTACACGCCCCACTTTCATGCGGCGGAGTTGATACACATACGATTAGTGCATCTGTATCTTTAGGAATAGGATGGCTATACTCAGGAAATGCTGGGTCTGATACAGTAATTAAATGACGGTATTGCATAACTTTTGCGTGAGCTTTGCCAACAAATCCGTATCCTGCTATTGCGATATTCATATTTTTTCCTATACTTTTATACTAACACGACTTTATTTAAATGTCAATCCCAATATTTAGAATAATCCATATTATCCCAGTACTTCTGATTGTTGCGATTTAAAAAGTTCTTAATAAGATACCAGGCCATGCCAAAGTATCCCATCTTTTGAAAACGTCTGCTGTCTTGTCCAAAGTAATGGTTAAGTAGTTTAAACTTCTTAACATCATACATTTTACTTAGAAAGAAGTCTTCGCTAGTTTGAAACTTACCAGGAAAGCCGCCTAGCTGTTCAAACTTATCTCTACGTGTGAGCATGAATGCGCCTACTGCAAATGGAACAAAGTGTTGCATCACACTGTTGATTACGTTGAATAACGTAAACCCTACCTTAGCTATAACGTCATTGTCATAGCACTTGATATACAGCCCTACTAGATCTAACTGTTGCTGTTCTAGTGCTTGCACACTGTCAACGATAACACTGTCTGAAAAGAAACGTACATCACTATCAATAAACAGTATGTAAGGAGTCGTTACTTGCTTGGCTCCGTTGTTCTTTGCTTCGCTTACAGGGCCACCTTGTATAATTTGTACGTTTAAGTTGCTCTTCTTTTCGTTGATCACTTTACGAGTATTGTCTGTGCTTGCATCAGCAATGATAATCTTGGTGTTACCTATGCCTTGTTGTTTACGTAGGTCGTTTAATAAGTGTTCAATATAATCTTCTTCATTCTTACAAGGGACTACTATGGTTATTTTTTCTGAGAGCATATTGCCTCCAATTTAAATTGTTTAAATTTTATATCGTATCCAAGAGTGTCAGCCGCTGACCGGCATTGTTGTTCACTTGGAAACTGCATCGTTAATCTCGCCGGCTGATCACTTGGATCGTTTATGTGTACTGCTAGTATTATCAATAACCACATCATCTGACTCCTAAGTTGGGTTGCTGTGAGTGTAGATTTCAAATGTTCCGTCTAGGTGTTCTAGCAAAGCTGTAGCACTTTCTACCCAGTCGCCGTCGTTCATATATTCTATACGGCCTATCTTCTTAATCTCTGCATGGTGTATATGACCACAGATGATTCCGTCGTAGCCTTTATTCTCGCAATACTCTGCTACATATTCTTCATAGCGGTTGATAAACTTAACTGCTTGTTTGGTATTGTCTTTGAGCCATTTACTTAGGCTCCAGTAGTTCATGCCTATTAGTTTTCTAACACGATTAAACTGTATGTTAAACCATATCATGCTATTGTAAAGCGTGTCACCAAAGTGCATTAACCACTTCTTATCTTTCATTAGTACATCAAAGAAATCGCCATGTATGACTAGATACTTTTTGCCGTTTACTGCTGTGTAGTCATACCTGTTTAGGATTTTAATACGTCCAAAGCTAATGTCAAACTTTAAAAAAGTTCTTAATCCTTCATCATGATTGCCCAGGATATAATATACTTTGGTATTGCGTTTAGCTGCTGTTAATATGCTGCGTATTACATTAGCGTGACTTTGCGGGAAGTACCAACGTTTGCGTAGTCTCCAGCCATCTAGTATGTCGCCAACTAGGAATAGATTATCGCAGGTGTGTGTTTTTAAAAAAGCACAGAGAGCGTCTGCTTGACACCCCCGTGTACCTAAATGTATGTCACTTATGAATATACTTTTATAATGCATCTTGTTTTATTTAGTAGTACATATGTTACAGTTTGATTACAAGTCTATTAATTTTTCTATTTAATCTGTGCAAAAAACCATAGGAAAATTACTCTAATGAGTGTATTATTGTATAAATAAAGATGTTAGTAGAAACCATTAGTGGTTAATACTGATGACACAAGGAAAGACTTGGGCGATTGCTACGCCTTACAACTGACTGACACTGGCAAAGACCAGGGATAGTTGATTCCTAAAATCACACACACATATACAAGGAAATAAAAAATGTTTAAGAAACTAAAAGCACTCTTACAAGGAGTGGTAACTCGGTTAGACACATCTAATCAACGCAAACTTGAACTCTTTATCAAGAGCAAGAACCCTACCTGCACAGCAGACCTAGAACAGCTAGTACGCACTTACGAGCGCTCACTAAGGAGCTCACGTTATGGTTACTAAAATTAAAAGCTCTGTTAAATCTTTTGGTCGTGCATTGTTCAATGCAATGATTATCAGTGGAGAAAGCCGTACTCAGCAAGTATCCAGATGGTATGTATAATTTGCTAAAGCAGCTTGTTGCAGTATTCTGCAACAGCAAGTACGATAAAGAAATTATGCGTTATGCCAAGTCTGAATATTCAAAAGACTGGGAATACGCATACCATATGTTAATGCAGGGCAAACAGCCCTATACAAGGTTTTAAAATGTTTAACACAATTATAGAGTTTTTTGAAGCACTAGGTAGAGCAAGAGCAGCTGCCGCACTGGCTAGGTTGGGACACTATGAACTAGCAAAACAACTTATGTTGTCCGACACGCCAACGTTTGATGATCACCCATTTGAGGTTTATCCATAATGTGGCCCGTTTCTGACGAAGAATGGGAAGCATGGTTTAACCAGCCCAGTAAGTAAATAAATGTAAATACACTATGAAAATAGTGTACATACATGGTGCTAACGCTACTAGCGAAAGTTTTAATTATATAAGAAACAAACTAGGTAGCGGCATAGACATCAATTACGACAGTCGCAACGGGTTTGAAAATAATCTAAAAGACATGCAGGCCACACTAGACGGGCAGACTGATCTAGTGTTTATTGCTCATAGTCTAGGTGGCATCTACAGTTTGCACCTGGCTAATAGTATGCCCAATGCTGTTAAAGGTGCCATAACACTAAGCACCCCCTATGGTGGTGCAGCATCCGCAGACTATGCCAAATATTTCTTACCATTTAGTCGACTGATGCGTGATATTGGCCCTAGCAGTTGGGCAATGAAACAGGCTGATAAGATCAAAATACAGCATCCGTGGACTAATATAGTAACAGTCAAAGGACAAAGTCCATTTATGCACGAGCCCAATGATGGTGTAGTAACTATTGCTAGTCAAAAGCACCACGCAGATATGGAACTAATAGAAGTAGATTTTAACCACTATGAAGTAGTGCTCAGTGACCTAGTGGTTGGGTTTATTCAAGAACGAGTAAACAAGTTCAAGAAATAGGTTGACTTTTTAATCAAAGACATATATAATAGTGTATCAGGGAAACAATAGTACTTGATATATTACACACATAGACACACAAAGGAAAAATATTATGTCAAAAGTAGAAACAACCTACGGTGAAACAATTCTAAAGCAAACACAAGAGATTGCAGAAATGTTCAAGGCGGCAATGCCTAAAATCACAACAAATAAAAACGGTTATGAAATCCGTACCAAAGTATTAGAGATGGCTCAAAGTCAAGCGTGGCAAGATTATCATGCTAAGTTTGCTGGTTATGAAATGGCTGTCACTAAAGATGGCGAAGAAGTTGTTACCAAGGTAGAAATGCCTGTTGTTCCTGGTGCCGAAGCAGTACTAGAAGCAGCCAACAAGTTCTACGCTTTCGTTAACGGCAATAAGTAAATTTAATTAAAAATAGTTAGTATAAAGGGGCATAGCCCTTATAATAAATTATAGTAAAAGAAAGCCTCGTTCTAGTTCCACTAGTTCGGGGCTTAATCTTTATCAGCTAGCACTCTTTGGATACTTATCTTTTATTATTATGATTTCTCCGCACTTATGTAACCCCTTACATGGCCTAAATGCATGTAGATAACATCAAGGGTATCCTCAGCACTATCCAAATCGTTAGACTCTAAATGTTTGAGTAAGAATTCTAGGGATAACCTTGCTTCTTCTATTTCCACAGTAGGTGTATATTTCATTTTGGATGTATCTTTTGTTATGGCGGATCAGCCGGGATTGGTTCGTTGCCCTCAGTCATTTAGGATACTTAGCCTTTACTGCCAGACATTCATCAATGTATGCCTGCGCTTGTGCTGTGTCGCCTTTGACTATTGCGTCTAAGTAGTCAGCCGCTGGAGGATATGCTGAGGCTCGGAGTTCTTGGTAGGTTGGCTCTGGTGGGCGTCTACTTGATCGTAGGTTATATACCAATGTCAATCTGTTTGACTTACTATCTGCTTTGTAACTATGCAAAGTGCTGTTATTTCTACTAAAAATAAAAGCACGATTTGGTACCCACTCAATTTGTTGTGGATTTTTACCTGACTTATCTTCATAAAGCCAAGTGCCTTCATTTACTGCAGGATCAATATAGACCACTGCACTTAATAGTTTATCTCTACTATCACTATGAATAGGAAAGATATAATCTTTCCCGGTGTTTACAACATTTAATTCTGTGTACCAATAATGTTTTAATTTTTCTGGTGCTAACTCTTTCAGCAGTGCCATCATCTGAT
>JBDNIA010000491.1:0-1972 GCA_041688525.1 Crocinitomicaceae bacterium
AAATGATGAAAAAAATCTATTACGAAAAAGTTGGACGCAAGTATGTGACTATAAGTGAGTACGACAACGATTTCTTAGACAGTTTTGCAAAAGGTACCCATCTTGTTATGAGTTATCCAGGCGGCAAGAGCACACGCTATCACATTGATCCCAACTATGCGGCTATGATTGCCGCAGGCCGTGTGGCGCAAGAAGCGGTATGTGATGCTATACGCAAGGCCGCCGAACTCAAACCGGACCAGACTCCTATTACACCGGGGCAACAACGTGCCTGGAAAAAACTAGCCAAAGAGTTTGGCAACGATCTGTGTTCTCTACGTGGTACTAGTTCCTTCGACATTGCTGAGGCCGCAGTCAAAGCTATGCAAGACGAAGCAGATAAACTCATGCAACACGAAAGTGTACGTAAGTCTTACGAGAACTTTCAACTAATGTGTAAACTAACTAAGGAGCAATAATGGCCGGACGAGCAAAAAGTAATTACCTAACTGTGACAGAAATAGTCGAAGGTAAACCTGTAACAATTCTTAATAAAATGTTTTTTAATGCAGGTGATATGAACAAGTATATCAAAGAACAGGAAATTGACGAAAAATATCCCAGACCTCAATACATAATTTACAAAGAATGCTACTAAAGGAAAAATAATATGCCTACTATATACACAGAAGTTGAAGTTGATGTATCCTTGTCAGATTTTGACACAGATGATCTTGTTGAAGAATTGGAAAGTAGAGGTAGTTTGCCCGTAGAATCAAACAGTGACGCGGCAGAAATTGTTGAAGCAATTTGGTTAAAACGCAGACTAGGCAAAGATTATCAAGCTGAACTTGACAGTCTAATTTATCGTGTGTTGGGAAAAATTGTATAAAAGCCAATGTCAATCCTAGCTGAATATTTTAATAATCTTCCCAGGTATAAACCAAAGTGGAAATACGGTTCTCGAGTGTTCGGGCACTGGATGAAGATTCCGTTCGTTGGCATGGTAGTGGCAGATCGAGAAAAAGATCACATTTTGGTACACTTAGATCTGCCTATATTCTTGACAGGTGTTCGACATGATGTTATAATAGTTAAACACAAAGACATTAAACTATTGAAAGAATTCTAAAATGACTACAAACGCTTTTATTTTTAGTTGGGACAATACAGGTATTGAAAGCATTGTGCCCATTACACAATATGAAGATTGGGACAAGGTCCAATTGTTGGAAGTTATTCGAGGCAATGTTGCCAAGGATAATCCTCTAAACAACATGATCAACATGATGCAGATGCGAGCACGATTTAACAGTCAACGCCATTACGAAATCTACGCTATTGATTGTGATCCTGAACTCGATGAAACATTTTGGGCAGAGAGATGGCAGGAAGATCCACAGTGGTGCGCTGACATTGTGCGCAAAAAAGGATATGTAATCCACAGCGATCGTGTTAACACCGTGCAGGTAAAGATTGTATAACGGACAGTTATTATGAGAGATATGGTTATTGCTGAATGTCATAGGTTAGCAGACGAGTTGGGGGAATACCTAGACCCTAACGATTGGAATAACATTTCTAATAAAACATTGTTAGAGATTTATGGTGATTTAAGAATTGATTTAGAAACAGAAGAGGATACAGAATGATTAATATCAAAGAATTTATGGAAATAGTTGACTATAAGATCACCGAGGGTGATGAGTATGGTTGGAGTTGTTTTGGACCCAACAGCTATCAGTTGAGCAGCTGGAACGGGGTGCATGGCAAGGGTGGATACAGTTTTAATATTGTGTTCAGCACTAAGAGCCAAAAGGTATACTCAGTTGAAGTGTGTGACTATACTAATGATCGTGCTTATCGTATGATCAATCCTAAGTATAAGAACAAGCACGACGCCGAAGGCAGTTCAAGAGGTGTGCTAGGAAATCAAGCCTGGGATGATGTTAACTACACAGACTTGGAAGTTGATGATGATTTTATCCAAAAG
>JBDNIA010000492.1:0-2862 GCA_041688525.1 Crocinitomicaceae bacterium
ATAAGCTTTACCACCCATATGCACCAATCCTCGGCGCATTGGCGACAACAATTTCAATTCAAAAACAATCGTATCACCTGGCAATACCTTTTGTTTGAATTTTACATTGTCTATTTTCATGAAATAAGTTGAATACAAATGTGGATCTTCAACTTTACTCAAGGCAAAAATCCCACCAACTTGCGCTGTTGCTTCAATTTGCAAAACGCCAGGAAAAACAGGGTTTCCTGGAAAATGACCTTGGAACATTGGTTCGTTCATCGTCACATTTTTTACACCGACAATTGACTCTTCATTGATTTCCATTACTTTGTCAACCAATAGAAAAGGATAACGATGAGGCAACATTTTTTCAATATCGTTGATATCGTACAACGGTTTTTTCGTTAAATCAAAATATTTACCTTGTGATTCTTGCTTTTTTATTTGCTCCTTCAATACTTTAGCAAAACGGACATTTCCAGAATGACCAGGACGTGCGCCTAAAATATGTCCTTTAATAGGACGACCCAAAAGGGCCAAATCACCCACGATATCCAATAGTTTATGACGAGCTGGTTCATTTTCAAATTGCAGCTTCTGCGTATTCAAAACACCAATCCCGTCAAATTTTATTTCTAATTTTTCTTTTCCTAATAATTTCGCAAGACGCTCTAGTTCTTCTTTGTTTACATCTTCACGCTCCACAAGAACTATTGCATTGTCCAAATCTCCGCCTTTAATTAGATTATTGGTAGCTAGGAATTCCAATTCACGTAAGAAAACGAAAGTGCGACAAGGTGCGATATCTTTTTTAAACTCGTTAATATTGTACATGCTTGCATGCTGTGTTCCGAGTACAGGTGATTTATAGTCTACCATCACAGTAATACGATAATGGTCGTCAGGAACAGCTAGAAACTCTATTCCCTTTTCCACATCTTCCCATTTTAAATTTTCTTCTAAAACGAAATAGTTGCGTTTGGCATCTTGTTCAATTATCCCAACTTCTTCAATCGCCTTCACAAATGGCAACGAACTTCCATCCATAATAGGGATTTCAGGTCCATCGATTTGTATCATTGCATTGTCCACCTCCATTCCTGCCAGCGCAGCCAAAACGTGCTCCGTTGTATAAACTCTTGCTCCATTTGCCTCGAGAGTCGTTCCTCTATCCGTGGCAACAACTAAATCACAATCTGCTTTAATGATCGGTTGGTCCTCTAGGTCCATACGTTGGAATTTATAACCGTGATTTTCTGGAGCAGGAAGAATATGTATGTTTACTTTTTCTCCGGTGTGTAAGCCAATTCCTGACAAATGAATTTCCTCTTTGAGGGTTTTTTGCATATCCGCCATGTCTATTTTTCTTTGGTAAGCGATTTAAGTTGAGTTTCTAATTCTTGTATTTTCTTCAAAATGAAAGGTAACTTTCTAAAGCCAAAATACGACTTTTTAAAGTCTTCAATAGGAATTCCGGGAGAACCCATTAATATTTCTTTCTTTTTTACAGTACTAGGAATTCCTGATTGACCAATTATTTGTGTCTGATCCGCTATAGTTATGTGTCCACCAATTCCTGCTTGACCGCCGATCATTACATATTTTCCAATTTTAGCAGAACCAGCCACACCAACTTGTGCTGCCATTGCAGAATGCTGGCCAATATCTACATTGTGAGCAATTTGAATTAGGTTATCTAATTTCACTCCTTTACGAATGAAAGTTGAACCTAAAGTCGCTCTATCGATAGTCGTATTTGAACCGATTTCTACATCGTCCTCAATCACCACATTTCCGATTTGTGGAATTTTTGAAAAAACACCATTTTCGTCTGGAACAAAACCAAAGCCATCTGATCCAATTACAGTTCCTGCATGAATTATTATGTTATTGCCCAAAACACATTCTTGGTAAATTTTTGCTCCAGCGTGAATTGTACAATTATCACCGATAGTAACATTATCACCGATATACACTTGGGGATAAATTATTGCATTCACACCAATTTTTGCTCCTTCACCGATGTAGGCAAAAGCTCCCAAATACAATCCATCTCCTACTGTAGAAGTTGATGATATATATGATGGCTGCTCAATTCCTGGCTGTTTTTTTATCATTTGACTATACACTTCCAATAGCTTTGCAAAACAGACTTGAGCATCATCGACTTTAACTATAGTTAAAGTTTCTGGTATTGATTTATTCGGTATGAAAGTTTTGTTTACGATACAAATCGTTGAATTTGTTTGGTAAATATATTTTTCATATTTAGGATTTGCAAGAAATGATAAACTTTGAGGTGTTCCCTCTTCAATTTTAGCCAAACCGGTTACAGTGGCATTTTTATCTCCAACAATTTCACCGTTTATGATACCTGCAATTTGCTCAGCAGTAAATTCCATGATTCAAATTTATAAATTCCACAGAAAGACAATCTTACTGTCTATTTTTAATTTTCAATAATTATTTAAACACCTCACTCACAAGACAAACTATCTGCAACTGAAAATGATATGACATTAATTTTACTTTTATACCAAACGGCAGTTATTCCTATTTTGTTTCCTTTTGGAGATAAAAACTCAATAAAATGCTCGGGTTTCACGACATCTTCAACTACTGATTTTCCAAAATCAATAGTTGCATTACTTAATCCAGTCCCACCATTTGCTACTGGTAATATCCCAGTGACAGCATTTGAACTAGCTAGGTTGACTGAACCAAAACCAATATTAGATCCGCTTCTCCTCATTACAGAGAAATCAGAACCAGCGACCATTTGTTCGACTGCCCCAATACTACTAATCCTACCCAACACTGTCCTAGATGCTACATCTTCAATGTTCGCAAAAGGCAATTTGCCTGTAACCTTAGTGGTTA
>JBDNIA010000013.1:0-5454 GCA_041688525.1 Crocinitomicaceae bacterium
AATAGTCAAGGATTAATAACCTTCTCAATGAATAACACATTCGAATTAAAACAAAGTTCAGATAAAGATACGGTCACAGGGTTTAGAAAAACTAAGCTTGTCGATAATTTTACTATTTCCGGAAATTACGATATGCTAAAAGATTCTTCAAATTTATCAGATTTCAGCTGGAACATAAGAATTAACCCCCTGAAAGCGATAAGTTTTCAGGCAAGTGGCGTTTACAGTCCTTACAACTGGAACGACACAACTGGCACAAAATTGAAAGAATTTGCATTAAATGAAAGAAATAGCCTAGGACGTTTTTTGAATTCAACCTTCTCCACAGGGTTTACGCTTGCTCCAAAAAAGAGTTTAGAAAAAATTCAAAAGGTCAAAGATAGTATGGAAGAAAATTGGGATTCCGATTATCAATATTTCTTATTACATCCAGAACAAATGGTAACATTTGAAATTCCCTGGAAAGCCACAATTTCTCACAACGTAACTTGGAATATTAATCAATTCAGAACAGCAGACAATCGAAATAAATCATCAATTGTGCAAACCATTCGGGTAGACGGTGATGTCAGTTTTACGAAACGCTGGAAATTATCCGGAAATGGATCATTTGATCTAGAAACAGCTAGGATTACATACACTCAACTTGCTTTGGTTCGTGATATGCACTGTTGGCAATTAAGTTTCAATTGGACGCCCATAGCTCAGGTGAAATTTTTCTCTTTTCAAATGAATGCAAAAGCATCTATGTTCCAAGACGCTAAGGTCAGATTTCAAAAGCCTCCTTTCTTTCTATAGGCTTTTTTCCAATTAATGAGTAACTTTATTAAAACCAGAAATAATACACCGAAAGTCAAATTATTTTAATTACTTATTGTACATTATACAAAAAGACCTATATTCGGGCAATAAATGTTTGTTTTATAAAGAAATATGAAAACAAAAAAAATCAATCCCTTTAACATAGTCGTCTTCGGTGGTGACGGTGATTTAGCTGTTAGAAAAATATATCCTGCCCTATTTCATAGATTTGTTGATAAGCAGTTGGACGTAGACTTTTCAATCTTCTGCATCACGCGCAAACCTAATAATGAAGAAAATATCAGGAAAAGTATTCAATCTTTCATTGAAGCTTCCATTGATTATACTTTGGATAAATCACTGATTGTAAAATTCGTGCAAAAAATAATTGTACAAGAAGTTTCATCTCCAACTATTGAAGGATACCGTGGTTTAAAAAGTCAATTGAATAAGACGAAGGAACGTCAATGTATCTATTATCTTTCCACACCTTCTTCTGCTTTTGGCGCTATCTGCAATTTACTTTCAGAGAGTGATTTAGTTAATAAAGAAAGTAAAGTTGTCTTGGAAAAACCTTTGGGTGTAAGTTTAAAAACTTCCAAAGAAATCCATGAAAAAATAAGCCTGGCATTCACGGAGAACCAGATTTATAGAATAGATCATTACTTGGGAAAAGAAACAGTTCAAAACTTAATGGTTTTGCGTTTTGCCAATCATTTATTTGAACATTCTTGGAGTTCGGAGGATATAGATTCTGTTCAAATAACTGTTTCTGAAAGTCTAGGAGTAGAAAAGCGAGGCGATTATTATGACAAGAGTGGAGCTTTATTAGATATGGTTCAAAATCATTTGCTCCAGTTACTTTGTCTAATTGCTATGGAACCACCGACAAAATTAGAGGCTTCTTTCGTTAGAACTGAAAAATTGAAGGTATTGAACTCTTTGCAAATGTTTGACGAAAAAACGGTGCTTACTGATTCTGTGAAAGGTCAATACACCAGAGGAAAAGTAAAAGATGAATTGGTCAACTCCTACCTAGAGGATATTGATAATTATGAATCAAAAACGGAAACATTTGTCGCAATAAAGGCTTATATAGACAACTGGCGTTGGAAAGGTACGCCTTTCTATCTTCGGACTGGAAAAAGGATGGCAAAACGTTACTCTGAAATTATTATCAATTTTAAATCCGTCCGACATAACGTTTTCCCTTCCCAAGGAGCTATTCCTGGCAACAAATTAATTATTCGACTTCAACCGGAAGAACGGATAGAGCTGGTCCAAATGACCAAGCTGCCTGGACCAGGAGGTTATCGTTATAGACCTATAAGTTTAAAGCTGGATTACATGGATTCTTTTAAAGAACGTTTCCCTGAAGCTTATGAAAGGTTGATTATTGACGTTTTGCGAGGAGAACAAACTTTATTTATGCACCAAGATGAGCTTGAAGCTGCTTGGATATGGATAGAATCGATTGTTAATAGTTGGGAAAAAGCTGGCTTAAGGAATGTTTTGTACGAGGCGGGTTCATGGGGACCAGGAGATCAAATAATGGATCAGGATCACAAGTGGTCCAAATCATACCAAGATGGTAATCAAGAGATTTAAGACAAAGTCAGAAGTTGAATTCGAATTATGCAAGAAAATTGTTTCAATTTGTGAGACGAGTATACAAAAATTTGGAAACGCACACTTACTATTGTCCGGCGGCTCTACTCCACTTGGTTTGTATACTTTATTCGGGCAACAAAATATAGACTTTTCTAAAATTCAAATTGGTTTAGTCGATGAACGCTATGTTCCATTTTCTAGCGAGTACAATAACCAAAGAAATATCCAAGAGGCCTTTAACAAGTTAACCAATAAGAAAATTAAAGTCCTTGGCATGGCACTCGACATGGAAGATAATAGAAATAATATTCAGCTTTGCAGCGATCTATACCAGCCTTTTAACGAAAGAATCGATTTCTGTTTATTAGGCATGGGCGAAGACGGACATACGGCATCTATCTTTCCAAATGACCCTGCATCTGACAAATTATTAACTCAAAAAGAACCTGGGATTTTTTATTCCAATGCGCCAAATTTTCCGAATAACCGAATTAGCTGTAACAAGGAGATGTTATTGAAGGCAGAACAAATCACACTTATGCTCGCTGGAGAAAAAAAAATGGAAATATTGAAAAGTGCAAATGATAAAAATCTTCCTATCTCTTATTTCACAGCGAGTAAAAAAAATATAAACGTTTATTTATCAAAACAATGATTCATCCAGAAATAAAAAAAGTTACAGACAGAATTGTCAATCGAAGTAAAGAAACACGAGCTCTTTATTTATCTCAAATGAAAGAGCAATTCGATCAAGAATTTAGTCGATCACATTTACATTGTGGAAACTTGGCACATGCTTTTGCTGGATGTGGTCCATCAGATAAGGATGCACTCTCGCAAAACAAAGTGCCTAATTTAGCGATAGTCACAGCCTACAACGACATGCTTTCTGCCCACAAAACTTTCGAGCATTATCCTGATGAATTGCGGAAATACGCCACTAAATATAATTCAGTAGCCCAAGTTGCCGGAGGTGTTCCAGCTATGTGCGATGGTGTTACACAAGGTCAAACGGGAATGGAGCTTTCCTTATTTAGTAGAGATGTTATCGCCATGTCTACCGCTGTCGCCCTATCACACAACATGTTTGACGCAGTTATGAATTTAGGCATTTGTGACAAAATTGTACCTGGATTGTTAATTGGATCACTGAAATTTGGACATTTACCAGTAGCATTTGTTCCCGGTGGACCAATGGAAACCGGCATCAGTAATGATGAAAAAGCTAGAATACGGAGAGACTTTGCTGAAGGGAAAATTGACCGAGACGAATTACTAAAAGGCGAATCTGATTCATATCATTCACCAGGAACGTGTACGTTTTATGGAACAGCGAATAGCAATCAGATGCTCATGGAAATCATGGGTCTTCAGCTTCCGGGATCAAGTTTTGTGAATCCCAAAACCGAACTTCGTCATTTATTAAACGAAGAAATTGTCAAAATTTTGGCCAGTGTTTCCATGAAACGAAATTTCGACTCAGGTTTAGCAAGCTTAATGGATGAAAAAGTGATTACCAACGGGATAATTGGACTTATGGCTACTGGAGGTTCAACTAACCATACGATTCATTTAATTGCAATCGCAAAGGCAGCTGGAATAATTATTACCTGGGATGATTTTGATGATTTATCGCCTTTAATCCCGCTATTAACAAAAATTTATCCTAATGGATCTGCTGATGTCAATCATTTCCATGCGGCTGGTGGAATGAGCTTTATTATAAAAACACTTTTGGAAAACGGCTTATTACATCAAGACGTCAACACTATTCTTGGTTATGGATTAAACAAATACACACAAGAACCGAAAATTTTTAATGGTAAAATAGAATGGCGTGAGGGGTCTGAAAAATCTTTGAACACAACAATTCTGCGCGATGCAAAAGATCCATTTTCTCGAGAAGGGGGCTTGCGACTATTGAAAGGAAACATAGGGCGAGCAATAATAAAAACGTCCGCAGTTGGCGAGGAACATTACATTACCGAAGCTCCTGCAATCGTATTTGAAGAACAAGAAGATATGATTACAGCTTTTAAAAAAGGCGAATTGGATAAAGATTTTGTTGCTGTTATACCCTTCCAAGGTCCAAAACAAAACGGAATGCCGGAATTACATCAGCTCACTCCTACGCTGACAATCCTTCAAAAAAGAGGTTTTAAAATCGCATTGGTAACCGATGGACGGATGTCTGGAGCTTCAGGCAAAGTTCCTGCTGCTATTCATGTCGTGCCTGAGGCAAGAGATGGTGGTCTAATTGGAAAAATACAAACGGGTGACTTAATTCGTGTTGATGCTATCAACGGAACCCTGGAATGTCTCACAGAATCTATTGAAAGTAGAACGGTGCGAAACAAAGACAACTCCAAAACATTTGGCAATGGAAGAGAACTTTTCGCCAATATGCGTAAATTGGTGTCTGCAAGCGAAGAAGGCGCAAGTTTCTTGTAAATCAATATATATTTATGATACAAAATAACATTCTAGCACTACTTCGTCAACACCCTTTAATTCCGGTTGTTACGATTAATAATTTGGAGGAAATTGATCCAATTATTGGCGAATTAATTAAAAAAAATATACACTGTATAGAGGTGACGTTGCGTACAAATATTGCATACGAGGCCATTGCAGAAATAAAGAAACGATTTGGTGATATAATTTCTGTTGGTGTTGGAACCATTGTAAAAGAAGAGCAAATAAAAAAAGTAAGCGAAATTGGCGTGGACTTCATTGTCTGCCCGGGCATCAGTGAAAATTTAGCAAAGACACTTATTAGTAGCGGTATTCCATTTATTCCTGGTGTTTCGACACCTAGCGAAATCATACTGGGAATGCAGTTTGGCTGGAATACGTTTAAATTTTTTCCTGCAAATCTTTTTGGAGGTCTGCCTGCATTAAAAACTTACGGCCAAGTCTTTCCTGAAATCACGTTTTGTCCTACAGGCGGGATAAACGAAAAAACATTTAATGAGTATTTGTCTTTGAAAAACGTAATTAGTGTCGGTGGGTCTTGGATGATTTCCAAATAATTTTGGTAAT
>JBDNIA010000493.1:0-3211 GCA_041688525.1 Crocinitomicaceae bacterium
TCAAGAATATTTCTTTAGATTCAATCGCTTGAATTTCAGAACTACGATTCTAGAAAAATTGCTAAACAGAATGACTTCCAATCTTCCAATGACCTGTAAATCAATTAAATGCAATGTGGCTTAAAGGGGTAACCCTATAAAATAAATAGAATATAATGCTAAGATAAAATCACAAAGAAAAATAACAAGAAATGAAAAATCTAATACTAATTCCTTTTTTCCTCCTTTCATTAGTTGCACTCGCTCAACCGTCAAACAACAATTGTACAGGTGCAATAGTATTGTCACCAAGTGCCTCATGTGTATCTGTTTCAGGCACAACAGCAGGAGCTAGTCAGTCTCAGCCCGGATGCGCGGGATCGGCATCTGATGATGTTTGGTATACCTTTACAGCAAATTCAACTGCATTAAGTGTCATTGTTATTGGTTCATCTACTTTTAATGCAGTGGTGCAATTATTTTCGGGAAGTTGTGGTGGCACAAGTTTAGCGTGTGTAAATGCTACGGGGAATGGAGGTACTGAAACAATTACAAATACTTCTTTAGTAGTTGGAACGCAATATTGGATTCGTGTGCATCATTTCACCTCTTCCGCATCTACCAACCCTACTTTTACAATTTGTGTAACATCGCCTTTAGTTGAGCCGCCCTGTGATCCCAATTCACCTGAGCCGTCTAATTCTTGTGTTCCTTGTTTAAATGTTCCTAAAATATGCAGACTAAATGGTTTCTGTGGAACAACGCAAGGTTATCATGCAACACCTTCAGCAACCGTTTTAACACCATATTCTGTAAATACTTGGCCTCAATTATCTACTGCTTTTTGTGGGAGTATTGAAAATAATTCCTTTATGCGTTTCGAGGCAAGTGCATCCACAGTCCAACTAAGGATTTATGGTTCATGTACAACAGGAACGGGGATTCAAATGCTAGCATTCGCCTATGCTAACCCCACGAATTGTGGTTCAGGACCAGTAATTTCTTTCGGCTGTACGTCTCCTCTCACTTTTCCATCTCCAGCAGCGGGAATTCCATTAACATTTACTGGTATGGTCTCTGGTCAAATTTATTATCTAATGGTAGATGGTTATGCTGGAGCAATTTGTAACTATAAGATTGGTGCCGATTTTGGAGTACAAGTTTCAGCAACTGTTTTACCCGGTAACACGGCAATGTGCTTAGGTAGTTCGTTAAACTTGTCAGCTAGTGGAGGCAATGGCACTTATACTTGGGATGCTGATCCAACTTTAAGTGCAACGAGTGGGCCGAATGTAGTAGCTACACCAACGGCAATTGGCAATTATGCTTATGTTCTTAATTCACCTTCAACAGATCCAGCATGTCCCGGTTCGACAGATACCTCTTTTGTGACAGTGGGCGCTCAACCAACACCAGATGCTGGATTTAATGATTCCATATGTTTAGGGCAGTCTGTAATTTTATCAGGTACTCTGTCAAATACGGCAAACACAGCGCAATGGGATTATATACCTCCTTCAACTGGATCAACTCCTAACGTGATTTTTAGCCCAAGTGTTAATGCCTCGAATGCAACTGTTTCCGTCGATCAGCCCGGTTTGTACAAATTTATATTTAAAGAAACAAATTCCATATGTGGTCCGTTTAGAGACACAATAGATGTTTGGGTTTTAGATCCCCAACTTACGATTAGCTCTCAAGAACCATCTTGTTTTGGTTATTCTGACGGTACAATAACTATTTCGAGTTCAGAAGCTATTGATTATAGCTTTGACGATGGCACATCTTGGCAAGCTTCAAGTACGTTTACAAATAGTCCTTCTGGTTCCTTCGATGTTTGTGTACGCGATATTCTGGGTTGTGTTTCTTGTGATACAATTGTGGTTCCAGTGCCACCAAACGTACTAATCTCGGTAAGTAACGATACTGTAGTATGCGAAAATGGTACAGCCACCGTTTCTGGACAAGGGTCATTTGGAACATCTTTCTCCTATCATTGGTCACAAACTCTAGATTTGTCCGCGAGTCAAACAATTCTCCCAACTGTAGCAAATTATTACTACGTATTTGCTGAAAATCAGGATGGCTGTATGTCAGAATCAGACTCTATTTATGTAGACGTTCTCTCCTCTATTTCAGGAACAATAACGCCAGATTTTGCCATTTGTCCTGGCGACAATGCCGTTATTACGACAACGGCCGCTGGTGGTGACAATGGTCCTTATTTCTTCAATTGGTCTTCAGGATCTTCTGGTACGGGTATGACACATTCAATCACGGAATCTCCTGGAATAACGACTTATTACCAAGTAGAAATTAGTGACGGTTGTGAATCAACACCTCAATTCTATGATATGACATTGACAGTTTCGCCAGTCCCAAATCCAATGTTCAGTATTTTGCAAGATAGTATTTGTGAAAAGGCAGTTTTTGAACTTTACAACACAACAGATACTTCAATGGTGGAAACATCATTGTGGCAAATTTCAGATGGACAAGTTTATGCGAATATGGATACGATTAATACGGGCCAAATGAATGATGGGAATTATTCGGTGAGTCTGACAATCCTGTCACCAAATGGTTGTATCAATACCACTACTTTAAACAACGCTTTGAGATCCATGCCAAGACCAACAGCTAATTTCCGATATTCACCTACGACAATTACAGCGTTGAACACAACGGTAAAAATGGAGAACTTGTCAATTGGAAATGATATCAGTAGTTGGTCAATGCAGTATGCAAATCCAGGAATGTCAAATGCATCAGAACCAACAGTCGTTTTCCCTGAAGGAGTTGTAGATAATTATATAGTTCAATTGATTGCTGAAACGAATTTTGGCTGTACAGACACCATGTACCAAGTTATCGAAATTAAACCAGACGTTATTTTGTATTCACCAAACACGTTTACACCAGACAACGATGAGTTCAATGCAACATGGAAAATATTCATCGAAGGTATTGATGTCTCTGAGTTTGAATTAAAAGTTTATAACCGTTGGGGTGAAATCGTTTGGCAATCCTATGATCCGTCAGCCGAATGGGATGGAACATACAATGGTGAAATTGTTACAACTGGTTCTTATAATTGGACAATTAGAGCTAAAGATGCTAATTCAAGCGTAAATCACACTTGGAGTGGTAATCTTTTACTTCTAAAATAGTCAGTATTTATCAGTTGTAACTTGTAGCTATTTGCTTAGATTCTTTAATTTTGTATTTCAAA
>JBDNIA010000494.1:0-2113 GCA_041688525.1 Crocinitomicaceae bacterium
AAACATATTCAAGTAAATTGAATCCCTTGGAAGTCGTTTGAAAATCGCTATTCGATAGATATTAAATAACGCAATCAAAGACAGAATACCGTAGTTAAATACGAACCCTAAAAAACCCAAATCTGCCGTGACATAGCCGTATTGATTCACGCCGACACCTACAACCAAATCTGCATATTCGCTTCCAACAAATGGAAAACCGTTACCAAAAAACAACGTCCCTGCTCCAACATTTACTTGATTAAAAAGAAAATCGAACGTTTTCACTCTGATGTAGTCCTCGCCTTGCTCAGTTTGCTCTTGGGTCGTTTCAATCATCCCAGAAATATAGTCTTGCACGGGGGGGGCTTGGTAAAGCAGGACAAGCACCATAACAGTGATGCAAACGCTCCAAAGCCGCTTTCCAAATGAGGATTCTGCCAACAGAAATACACCAAAAGAACATAATAGGAAAGTTGCTAATAAGGTTCGGAATCCGAGCAAAAAAATGAAGAGCGTCCCTAGGAAAAAAAAACAAAGACGAAGAATTTTCGTTTTATCGATCACGTATTGATTAAGCATGTAAAATGAAGTCAATGTCAGGAAACCGACACCTTCAACTCTTACCCTCAGAAGCCCCCTATCGAAATCCTTCACACTACCAAGGGGTACAATTTCAATAGGGAAAAGTAAGATTTGAGCTAAGAATACCAGCATATAGCAGGTGGCCAAAAGGACAGAAACACGAACGATATAATCCTTGTCGATGGAAAGCTGAATTAACATAAAATAGATAAAGAAGTAAAAAAAATATCGCATTGCTAAGAGAGTCAATACCGGAGATTGGCCATGAAAAAACCAGCATGAAAATGTGGAAACCACTAGTGAAAAAAATAAAAAGAAAATTGGCGGCGTGAAAAAGCGAAATTGAATTGGTATGCCTGCCGTTTTTGGCGCGTACACTAAAATGAATAATCCAACAAACCCCATGAATAGAAGGTCTATCGCATCATACACAAACTCCCCTAATCTATGGGTCAGTCCAAACACATGAATCGACGCTAGAATGCACAGAAAGATTAAGTTTTTATCTTGATTCGCCATCTTTAAATCAGTGCTCGGTAATAATCTCGGTAAGGGGATATCTAAAAGATGTCGCAATCTTAAAGTTGTCCGGGGGTATCCCGCATGCGATGAAAGCGACAAAAACTTCAGACGATGGAATTTCTGATACAGCTCGCATCTGCTTATCCTTTTCCGCTGAATGTGCCGCGTTTAAGATACAAGCGCCAATTGAACTGGCGTGTAGTGTATATAACAAATTCATACAATACATTCCGCCATCCACAAGTCCTATACTTCTTTCGGAAGCCTCGAAGTACATTGATGTTTCATACGTCACAATCACCAATCGATTCACCAAATGACCAAATCCACGGTTTCCACCTTGCACTTCTAAGATATTCTTAATCTTAGTGGGATTCGCAAAAACATGTAGTCTCACAGACTGTCGATTGCATGCAGAAGGTGTTGTTCGCGCCAAATCGATTGCATTCCAAAATTCATTTTCGTTCACCGCATTTGACGAAAAATTTCGCAATGAACTGCGTGATCGTGCAAAACTATCAAATGAAGCGTTCGCTCTTGAAAAATATTCTTCTCGTGTAATGGATCTTTGAGAACTAGAAACTGTGGAAACGCTTGCGTGTTGTAGAACACTTTCAAAAGCCTCGTAACGAGTAGTCAACGAATGCGGTAGCTCAAAAGGAATTGAATTATGGAATTGAAAATATTCCCGCACAACTGATATCGCATGACGCACCTGACTATCAATCACTGCTTTCCCACTTATGCAACTTTCAATTTCACTCATCAAAACAAGCATTCGCGGAATACCAAAACCTGCTCTGGAAGCAGGCATTGTTAGACCTTTCTCTATTACGTGAGTGTTTTTGATGACTTTGGCAATCAACTTATTTCCGACGCCTTCGTCGACAGACATGGAGTGGCGATAATAAAGATTCAAGTCGTAGAAATAAGCTCTGAACAATCGACAGTAACGAACGAACGATCTCAGCATTCTATAGAGAATCTTTGGGGTACAATAAGATACAAAATCCAACATCCTTTTACG
>JBDNIA010000495.1:0-1872 GCA_041688525.1 Crocinitomicaceae bacterium
TGGACAAGCGGTTTCAGCGGGTCAATACGCTCTATATACGATTCCAGGAAAAGACATTTGGACAGTGATTATCTATAAAGGACTTGAAAATTGGGGTTCAGCTGGATACGACAAAACACAAGATGTGGCGCGTTTCGATGTGAAACCAACCAAATTAACAGACAAATATGAAACCTTCACAATAGACTTCAGCGATTTTGAAACATCAGGAGCTACTTTAAATTTGATGTGGGAAAACACAAAGATTTCTCTGCCAATAGCTACACCTACAGATGCGCAAGTTGAAAAACAGATAGCGGATATGATGGCTGGTCCAAGTGCCAATAGTTATTATGGTGCGGCTCGGTTCTACTTAGAAAAAGGTATAGAATTAGAAAAAGCAGAAATGTGGATGAACAAAGCAATCGAAATGCGTCCAGATGCATTTTGGATGATTCATGTTCAAGCAAAAATATTAGCGAAACAAGGAAAAAAGAAAGAAGCAATTTTGGCGGCTGAAAAATCAATGAAAATGGCTAAAGAAAGTAAAGATGGTGATTTCGGATATGTTTCCAGCAACGAAAAATTAATCAATGAAATTAAAGCAATGAAATAGGGGCTTCCACCCTTTATCATTCGCCCCGGTTGTCGCAAGATGGTCGGGGTGTTTTTTTGAAAATATTACTTAACTTCAACTTTAAAAATTATTAAACAATCAAAATAAATCGAATACGAAGAAATTAAAAATTAATATGGCACAAAAATTTTCTGAAATAATTAAAAGCTCTACTCCAACTTTGGTTGACTTTTATGCTGAATGGTGCGGCCCTTGTAAAGTAATGAAGCCTATTCTAGAGGATTTAAAATCTAAAATGGGTGGAAAAGCCAAGGTCATTACCATTGACGTTGACCGTAATCAACATGCTGCTGAAAGGTTTAAGGTTAGAAGTGTACCAACGCTTATTCTCTTTAAAAACGGGGAAATTGTTTGGCGCCAAGCAGGGGTGGTTCAAAGTTCCCAGTTGAAGTCAATTATAAACGGACATTTAGGCTAATTTTTGAATAAAATAAAGGCGTTTAGTGAGCTTGCGATAAGCAACCAAATAAAATACGGAAAAATCAAAATATTCTTCAAACCCATCGCACCCCAGAATTTAACTATAAATGTCCCTACTATTAGCGTCAATGCAGTAATCACTATCAATCCTAGTAATGCGTTGTGATAATAAAAGAATACAGGATTCCATAAAATATTTAGGATCCATTGCGTTATGAAAAGCGTAATAATTAAATTTTTATTTTCATTGCTCTTCAATAAGAATGCCATGTAAAATGAAAAACAGATCATTATAGTCGTCCAGGCTACTCCGAAAACCCATCCCGGTGGAGTCCATGGTGCTTTACTCAATTCCGCATACCAAGAAGAGGATACACCCGAACCCGTAAAAAAACCGCCTATGCCCAATGCGGCAAAATTTAGTACTAGAAAAAGTAAAATTCGCGTTACCATAATTCAAATTTATTAAAAAGCTGCGATTTGTAAATGTGAGTATATCAAACTCTGATATTAAAGATAGAACAAAAAATAATCCTTTTCACAAAATGTTGTGAGGCAACAAAAAAAAAGAAATGAACTATTAATGAAACAAATATAAATGATTATTCATCCTAACACTTCCTTCAGAATTAGATTAAATTGAAATTAACTTGCTCTAAAATATTAAAGTCTTTATAAATGCAGCGACGCCTTATGAATTTATATACTACTTATGATTAAGTAACTTATTGCTTTAAAATTTTCCTAGTTGTCGACATCTGTGCGTTTGAAATTATTATGAAATAGAGTCCATTCTCTTCTTGAATAAGGTTAATTTCTGTTTCTAATCCATTCAA
>JBDNIA010000496.1:0-6497 GCA_041688525.1 Crocinitomicaceae bacterium
CAGCAAATTCAATTTGATTTCCTAAGACATCTTGCGCATTTTTAATAGCTTCAGGATCATAAGCAGAAACCGTTGCACCCTTTCGAAGTAAATCTTCTATAATGTATACTGCCGAAGCTTCGCGAATATCGTCGGTATCCGGTTTAAACGCCAAACCCCAGAGCGCGAAATGCTTCCCTTTTAGGTCCGATCCGAAATGAGAAGTAATTTTCTGAACCATTGTAACTTTCTGCTTCTCATTCACCTCTAAAACACTTTTAATAATTTCAAAATCATAACCAGCAACTTTTCCACTTTCTAAGAGAGCACTCACATCCTTTGGAAAACAACTTCCTCCGAAACCAATTCCTGGATATAAAAACTTATGCCCTATTCTTGAATCCGAGCCAATACCTTGTCGAACGAAATCCACGTCGACACCGACTTTCTCGCAAAAATTTGCTATTTCATTCATGAAGGTAATCTTCGTAGCTAAAAAAGCATTTGCCGCATATTTTGTTAATTCGGCCGATTTTTCATCCATGATGATCAAAGGATGTCCGTCGCGGATAAAGGGCTTATACAATTCTTCCATGATTTTCGCTGCTCGCGCATCTGATGTTCCCACGACTACTCTATCGGGATTTAAAAAATCATCAATCGCAAAACCTTCGCGTAAAAATTCTGGATTTGAAACAACAGCAAAATCAACCTTAGCATTTTTTGCAATTGCCGCATGTACTTTGTCGGCCGTACCTACTGGAACTGTAGATTTATCGACTATAACTTTGTAGGATGTCATGATCTTTCCTAGTTTGTCTGCGACGTCCAACACATAGCTCAAATCAGCAGAGCCATCTTCACCTGGGGGAGTTGGAAGGGCTAAAAATATAATTTCAGAAGCATTTACAGCTTCAGCCATATCAGTAGTAAAACGCAAGCGATTTTGTTTGACGTTCCTTTCAAAAACAACATCTAAATGTGGCTCATAAATTGGCATCTCCCCGCGACGCATTTTTTCCACTTTGGCTTTATCTATATCTACACAAACTACGTCATTTCCAGTTTCAGCGAAACATGTTCCTGAAACCAATCCAACGTAACCAGTACCTATTACAGCTATTTTTTTCATTTTATCTTTGAGATTCTATAAATGCGCCAACAGATTGGCAAATATGATTTAATTGATCCTCCTCCATTTCAGTATGAATTGGAAAAGAAATAACGCGTTGAGTTAGCCAATCTGTTACCGGTAAATCCGCTGAAGCGCCAGCAAAACCCTCAAACATTTTTTGTCTGTGCGCTGGAACAGGATAATAAATCATTGAAGGAACACCTTTTTCTTCTAGATACGCTTGCATTGCATTACGATTAACACCTTCTAATTGAACAGTATATTGATGGAAAACATGTTTTGAATTTAACGTGCGTACGGGTGTTTTTATTTCTGGGTATTGGGCGAAATAAGTATCATATGCGTCTGCAACTACTCGTCTTTTGCGGTTGTACTCGTCTAGTTTCGGAAGTTTGATGCGAAGAACAGCGGCTTGAATACTATCCAATCGACTGTTACAACCAACTACATCGTGGTAATATCTTTTGCTTTGCCCATGGTTGGCAATCATTCGAATTTTTACCGCCAATTCATCATCGTTTGTGCACATTGCGCCTCCATCGCCATAACATCCTAAATTTTTAGATGGAAAAAATGAAGTGCAACCAATATGACCAATGGTTCCAGTTTTGGAAATTTTAGAATCGGTATGATAATAATCACAACCAATCGCTTGGGCATTATCTTCGACTACAAATAAATTATGTTTCTTGGCAATAGCCATAATTTCATTCATAGGAGCAGATTGTCCGTATAAATGGACAGGAACAATAGCTTTCGTTTTTGGTGTTATTGCCTCCTCAATTTGATTAAAATTTATACAAAACGTATCAGGATCAACATCAACGAAAACAGGTTGCAAACCCAACAAAGCCATCACCTCTGTTGTCGCGATGTAAGTATATGACGGCGTTATAACCTCATCCCCTGGTTTTAAACCTAAGGCCATTAATGCAATTTGAAGCGCATCTGTTCCATTTGCGACCGGAATAACGTGCTTAACATCCAAATATTTTTCGAATTCGGATTGAAAACTTTGTACTTCAGGACCATTTATAAATTGAGCATTTTCAATTACATTGAGTATTGCATTATTCACATCTGATTTAATTTCAGCATACTGAGTAACTAGGTCAACCATTTGAATTTTTTTCATACTAGCGTATAAATTACATTAAAATCGGACGCAAATATAAGATAAAGTTATGGCATTTTTAGGCTAAAATAACAAGAATTACTCTGTAAGTAACAGTTTAAACACTTTGATAAAGACTTCACACTCGGAATACTTGTAAAACTAAAAAAGATTGTAATTTTGAGTCCATGAAAAACAATTTTTGTCTTTGTGTTATTCTCACATTGTTGTTGGTAAATCAGTTAAACGCTCAACGCAATGTTACAGACTCAATTATTAGTACGCCCATTCTAGGTGCGCATTATGGAGCAAATTGGACTCAAGGAGATTTGGCGGATCGTTTTGGTTATTTGAACCATATTGGGTTAATGACAGGCTATAAAACTTCTAAAAATTGGTTCTGGGGTATTGATGCTAATTTTCTTTTTGGGAGTAAAATTAGAATTCCAGATGTTCTTGCCAACGTGCGCGACTCCAAAGGCAATATTACCGATCAGAATGGCGATATCGCTCAAGTGAATTTAACATCGCGCGGATTCAACGTAAATTTAACCGCAGGTAAACTTATTCCTGTTTTAAGTCCAAACGTAAATTCAGGTATACTCGTTCAAGCGGGAATCGGTTATTTAGCGTACAAACTCAGATTAGAAACTCCCTTTCATGTTGTTCCGCAGATTGAACTTGATTACCGAAAAGGTTATGATAGACTGACAAATGGAATAAATATTCATCAATTCATCGGTTATCAATTCATGGCCAGTAAAGGGTTTGTAAATTTTTATGGAGGTTTTTATGCACAAGAAGGTTTTACAAAAAATCAGAGATCCCTATTTTTCGATACACCAGACTCGCCTGTTTCTAAAAAGACTCGATTGGATGTGCAAATTGGCTTGAGAGTCGGATGGATTATTCCCGTTTACAGGAGATTACCAAAGGCATTCTACGTCGATTAATGTCTTTTTTCTACCACATATCGTTGTATTCCTATTTATTTGCTCTTCACATTGCATCTTTATTCAATGCAAAGGCGAAAGAATGGATAATTGGTCGCAGGGCAAAAACATGGAAAAATATAGCGACCAAAGGAAGAAGAGTTGTTTGGTTTCATTGCGCCTCGTTGGGAGAATTTGATCAAGGACTGCCACTTATGGAGGCATGGAAGTTAGAGTTTCCAGAAGACTTTCTTCTCGTCACTTTCTTTTCACCGTCAGGAATGAAAAATTATCACAAACGGACTCATGCTGCAGATGCAGTATGTTATTTACCTCTTGATACCCAAAAAAAAGCAAAGGACTTTGTATCGTCTGTAAAACCTAAAAATGTATTTTTCATAAAATATGAATTTTGGGCTAATCATCTTTCTGAGGCGCAAAAATCTGGAGCAAAAATATACTCCGTAAGTGCTATTTTTAGAGAAAATCAAATTTACTTCAAATTATACGGTGGATTTTATAGAAATATTTTGAAATATTTTAGCCATATTTTCCTCCAAGATGAAAACTCGAAGGTATTACTGCAATCTATTGGAATAACAAACACGACAGTTTGCGGTGATTTGAGATCTGACAGGGTTTTCCAAAATAAAACGAAAGTAGTGAAAAACGAAGTTTTAGAAAATTTCCTTCAAAATGAGAAAGCACTCATTGTTGGATCCTCTTGGCCCGAAGATGAAAATTGTCTTCAATTGTTGATTAATCAATCTTCATTTGATAAAAAGGTGATTTTTGCTCCGCATGAAATCCAAACAAGCCATATCATTCAAATTGAGAAACTTTTAACGAAAAAGAGTGTGCGCTATACAAGACTCACAGAAAATCCAGAACTTGGCAATGATTGTCAAATAGTAATTCTTGATACCATAGGACATCTCACTAACGCTTATCAATATGGAGAATACGCATACATTGGAGGCGGTTTTTCCGGTAGCTTACACAACATATTAGAGCCTGCTGTTTTCGGTTTACCTGTTGTTTTCGGACCTAAGCACAGTAAGTTTCCCGAGGCGGATATATTCATTTCTGAAGCGTTCGCATTTGAAATTCACAATGGAAATGAGCTTATTCGAGCAATTGATAAAATCGATAAAGAAAAGTCTGAAATAAAAAAGAATCTATTGGTGTTTATGGAAAACCAAACTGGGATAGCTCAGAAAATTATGGCTCACCTATTATCTTAAACCTAAAAAAAATAATATGCGTTATCTTATAATATGTGTATCACTTCTGATATTTTCCTTCTTGAGTCAATCTCAAGAGATATCCGAGTTTCCTGATACTTTACACGTAAGATTCCTTTATGGCTCTAAACCAAAACCTGAGCACAAAAAAGTACAAAAAAGATGGTTCGGCGGCACACTTGGAGGACATGTTGGCATACAATATGACAGCAAACGCTATTTAAGTTTTTTCTTTGAAGGTAGAGCACATATTTTCCAACATAATAAACAAAAAAACGGGAGATATGCTTTGCAAACAGACTCTACTTTCAACTTTATCATGGATAAAGATGTAGATAGTGTAAAATCACTGAGTATATATATTCCTATCACTAGAATTCAAAAAGAAAAATTTTTAAGCATAAGTGATGCTTATATCAAAGAAACTCCTTACGACTATGCATTTTTTGGCGTAAGATGCGGCTCTTCGACCTACGACGTTCTTTCCCAAATCGGAGTTTTAAAGCATTTTAGTTATTTCAAAATGTGGTCTAAAATATTCTATCCAAAAAAATTGCGTTGGCGACTAATACGTCAAGCAAAAAAAAATAAGTGGCTGACAATAAAGAAAAAGGGAACACACAAAAGAATTTGGGAGCGTGATACCGATTAATTTATTCTTCAAGGTAATCCAAATCAATATTGTGGGTTTCTGGAATAGAAAGTGCGGAATAGAAAGCCAATGCAAAACAAATTAACCCTACTAAAATTGCTGCGATAACGACTCCCAAATCTGTTTTCATACCTTCAAAACCAAGTGTCATGAAAATTAATATTCCTCGAACCATGTTGGGAATTGTTTTGGCCGCCGTTGCTCGAAGATTCATTCCAAATTGTTCCGACCAACTGTAACAAACATGGCCCAATATCCCGTTCCTAATCCAAGCCAAACACAAAAGAAATAATAGCCATTTGGATTTTGATAAAGACTTGATAACGAACTAATAACGCCAATTAAAGTAAAAGCTAACATCCAAAAAATTACTTTTTTGCGAGACTCTAGAGCATGACTAATCCATCCGCTGGAAAAATCTCCAGCAGAAATCCCAATATAGGCCCACATAATACATTTTTCAGGTGAAATTTCTCTCTTAATTACTTATTCTACAGCAAATTGATTGCCAAAATAGATAGTATACCTATACAAAACCATGTAGGCAGACCGATTACAATACACTTTATATATCGAATAAAGCGATCTTTTTTCGTGAACAAGGAGAAGAAATTTCCTTTTTGAACAGTATGATTTTTCTAAACATTTTTAAATACTCCTGACTCAACAACACCAATACGCAAAATTAACAAGGCTATTCCCACTCGCCGCCAACAAAATAGGCAATTGTCCAATCAGTCGTCAACTCAACTGTCAAATTAGCAACTACAGCGGCAAGAACACCAAACCCAGCGACCACCGAAGTTCCAATTGCTCTTTTTTCTTTAAGCAAACTTTCGGAAACTAAAGTGATTCCTGCTCCTAATTCCCCTGCCAGACCAATTCCTGAGACAAAGCGCAGTTCAGCATAAATTGATACAATATGTTCTTGGGGGAAATTTGTTAAAAAACCGCAAGCAATATTAGCAATGGAGTGCACCAAGATTGACCCAAAAAGCACTAAAATTCGTCCTTTTTTATCGCCAAAAACTCCCCATAAAATTCCTCCTAAAAGCAAACCAAACATTTGCCAGTTTAAGATTAAAGTACCGGCTACATCAACATCATCTCCCAAACTTTCCAAGCTGGTGATACGAACTATTCCAAAAAGTAATTAATCATAGATGTCGACAAAATAGCCCAAAACGGCAACCACCGCCGGCAGACTAAACAATATAGATTTCGTTTTCAACATAAAAAATGAAAATCAAAGATAGAAATCGTGATGAAATAGAAATCATCCATATAAATTAAGACAAGATTCGTAAATTCGCATGGTGGAAATTCACAAAAAATACATGCGTCGTTGCATTACTTTAGCCAAAAAAGGTGAAGGTCATGTTGCGCCCAACCCCATGGTCGGGGCGATAATCGTTTTCGAAGGTAAAATAATCGGAGAAGG
>JBDNIA010000497.1:0-3939 GCA_041688525.1 Crocinitomicaceae bacterium
AAAACTGTACGATATAATTTTCGGAACTACAACAAAAGCAGGACGAAATTTTGACGTTGTCTTACTGTTTTTAATTCTCTTTTCAGTAGTTGTTGTAATGATTGAGAGTGTTCCCAATTATCGATTGCTGTATGGACAGGATTTACAAACGGTTGAATGGATTTTTACAATCATTTTCACGATAGAATATATTTTACGTATCGCTGTTTCTAAAAGACCACTTCGCTATATTTTTAGCTTTTGGGGGATAATTGATTTGCTAAGTATTCTGCCTACGTTTATTAGCCCTTTCCTTGCCGGTTATACTTCGCTCATAGTCGTCCGCGCCCTTCGACTGTTAAGAATTTTTAGAATTTTAAAATTGAGCAGATTCACATCCGAATCGCAAACTTTAATGCGATCACTGAAAGCAAGCTATTACAAAATAATGGTTTTCTTGTTTTTCGTTGTGATGATGATTGTACTTGCTGGAACATTAATGTACGTAATCGAAGGTGGCGAAAATGGTTTCGATAGTATTCCAATTGCTATTTATTGGGCTGTTGTAACAGTGACAACAGTTGGCTACGGAGATATTGCCCCCATAACAGCTACTGGTAAAATGTTAGCCTCAGTGATGATGATTTTAGGCTACGCCATAATTGCCGTTCCTACAGGTCTTATTTCTGTCGAATTCGCAAAAGGAAACCAAGAAGAAAAAGAAAAAGACAATATCTGTGACAATTGTGTTCATAACAATCGATTGGGTTCCCTTTTCTGCAGCCAGTGCGGACGAGAAATGGAACAATAATCTTATTTTTTATAAGGGCGAAACTCCGATAGCTATCGAGTCCGTCCTTATAAAAAATCAAGTTCGTTTGAGTTATTCTTTCACTATCTTTTTTGTAAAGTTTCCACCATCTGTGTTTCCTCTAACAATATAAGAGCCACTTGGTAAATGATGAATATCAGCTTTATTTGTGTTTTGTTCCAATACAACTTGACCATTCAAATTCAGAATTTGAATCTTTTGAATTTTGCTAGCCGAATTAACCGTTAAAAAATCTTTTGTAGGATTCGGGTAAATTGAAATTGTAGCATCTACTAATTCGTCAATATTTGCCGTATTTTGATAATAGTAGCTCGTTACATTAGATTTGTAAAGTACATTGGATGAATTAGGGCTGTAGTCATCTTGATTTTCAATGAAACCGTCTGGAGAGTAAGTGTATTCTATTTTTTCCTGAGGAATTCCTCCAAATAGTAAGCTATATTGTTCTGGTTGGTTTGAAGTTGTGTAGGTGAATGTAGCTGATGCGAATACAGTTGTTGTTGGCACGTTGGAAACTACATCGTATGCAATTAAATCAGTACAAGTAGCACCAGTATAGTTGTAATTCAATCGGTACGTCCAATCCAAACCTCCAGAACCATTGTTATAATATAGGTCAAGATATTGAACATTGTTTCCAGAATAAGAGACTAAGGTTTGATAGTCGAGTAGAAGAGTATTAGAAGAAAAATCAATATAATAACTTCGATATTTAGTCAATTTGTCACTCCCAGAAATGTACCAGGCCGAATCGGATTGATTTAATTCAGGCACAGGAGATGAAAAAGTATAGATGTTCATTGTAAGTTGATTGCCGAAAGAATCATATGTGTAAAAAGTACTATCCTGTGTTTGCCAATTGCTTGAATTATCAAATTGAACCGTTTTAGATTTTACTTTTCCAGTGGTATAATATTCGTACAATGTTCGAATGGATCCAGTATTATTTGCTTCAGTAACTAAACCATTTGTAAGTGTGTTGTTTAAGGTATAGTCAAGTATTATGAGTGAAGGATTTCCTGAATATCGATTTTCAGTATTACAATGAACAAATACTTCATCTAAAGTGAAACTGATAATATCGCCGGCAAATTTGAATTTAGGTTTTAGTTCGTTAATCGACCCTTGCCACGAAGAGTAAATGTATGAAGTTGAGTCAATAAATTGTAATACAGCAGATTCGTCATAATATTTTTTCGAAATAGCGGTTATCTTTTTTTGACCAAAAGAAGTCATAGCGACTAACATTGAAAATAATAGTAGGGTATTTTTCATAAGTATGATTTTTGATTAATCAAATTTCGTACAAAAAAGTCTATTATGTACTATAAATTGAAATAAAAAAAAATAAGCGGTGGTTAATTTTATCGAAAAATTATAAAATCTTGCTTATTACTTCCAACAAAAATCCCTCAAAACCAAAGTCTTGAGGGATTCTATATATGTTGTCGTTCTTCGCATCCACATAGCGGTAACTCCGAAACGGAATTGGCTACTGACAAGAGTCAGAAACCAAGACTTTAGAAGACAGATAGAGACGAAAAATATTTCTCCCTTTTCTGTTTTTTAATTTACATCATACCTGGCATACCACCACCCATTCCTGAGTGACCGTGAGCCGATTCGTCTTCTGGTTCGTCAGCGATAACACATTCTGTTGTCAAAAGCATAGATGCTATAGACGCTGCGTTTTCGATAGCGATTCGGGTAACTTTTGTTGGATCGATAACACCTGCTTTATACAAGTCCTCGAATTTTTCAGTGCGTGCATTGAATCCGAAATCATCTTTGCCTTCTTTCACTTTCTGAACGATGATAGCGCCTTCTTCGCCCGCATTGGCGATGATTTGACGCAAGGGCTCTTCAACAGCACGACGAACGATTTGGATTCCTGTATCCTCGTCTTCGTTCAATCCTTTTAATTTATCCAAAGAACTTATTGTGCGAATCAAAGCAACTCCACCACCTGGCACAATTCCTTCTTGAACAGCCGCACGTGTTGCTGCTAATGCATCGTCAACGCGATCTTTTTTCTCTTTCATTTCTACCTCAGTAGCTGCACCAACATACAATACTGCAACACCTCCAGCTAATTTAGCCAAACGCTCTTGCAATTTTTCTTTGTCGTAATCCGAAGTCGTACTTTCGATTTGTGCTTTGATTTGGTTTACACGTGCAGTGATGTCTTTTTTCACACCAGCACCGTTGATGATAGTTGTATTCTCTTTGTCGATTTCAACTTTAACAGCTGTACCCAACATTTCCATCGTTGTGTTTTCCAATGTCATTCCTCTTTCTTCAGAAATAACTTGACCACCCGTTAAGATTGCGATGTCTTCCAACATAGCTTTTCTTCTGTCGCCAAATCCTGGAGCTTTAACAGCTGCAATTTTCAATGATCCACGAATTCTATTGACAACTAAAGTAGCTAATGCCTCTCCGTCGATGTCTTCAGCGATAATCAACAAAGATTTACCTGCTTGAACAACTGGCTCCAAAACTGGAAGCAATTCTTTCATATTGGTAATTTTCTTGTCGTAGATCAAAATCAATGGATTTTCCATTTCAGTGATCATTTTATCTGTATTGGTAACGAAATATGGAGAAAGATAACCTCTGTCGAATTGCATTCCTTCAACAGTTTTCACTTCAGTTTCCGTTCCTTTAGCTTCTTCAACAGTGATTACACCGTCGTTTCCTACTACTTTCATAGCTTTTGCAATCAACGCACCAATAATTTCATCATTGTTTGCTGAAATTGTCGCAATTTGTTTGATTTTGTCGTTGTCAGAACCAACTTCTTTCGACATTTTTTTCAAGCTCGCTACGACTGCAATTACTGCTTTGTCAATACCGCGTTTGATATCCATCGGATTAGCTCCAGCAGCAACATTCTTCATTCCACCTGTGATGATAGCTTGAGCTAAAACTGTAGCTGTTGTTGTTCCATCACCTGCAATATCAGCAGTTTTTGAAGCAACTTCCTTTACCATTTGGGCGCCCATGTTTTCAATCGGATCTTTCAATTCGATTTCTTTTGCCACAGAAACACCATCTTTTGTAATCGTTGGTGCACCAAACTTACGACCGATAACAACATTTCTTCCTTTTGGTCCTAATGTTACTTT
>JBDNIA010000498.1:0-4117 GCA_041688525.1 Crocinitomicaceae bacterium
GATTAAAGGTATTTCAGCTTCTTTTTCTAGATTTTTGTAGTAGCTGAGAGGGACATTTAAAAAGTCGTTCGTGTTCTCATGCAGTTCAGATTCAAAGGCTGTGCCTCGGTCTTTTGGATAGCGGTTGTCGTTTTCTGAAAAGCTTTGATATCGGAAGAAAATATCGCTCGTTGAGGCGACAAAGAACAATTTGTTGAGTAAATCAGCTGAAATATTCTTGCGGTATTTTTCGCTAAATGGATCCGATAATTTGCCTTTCATATATCTATTGTGAATTTCTCTGTAATAAGAAGCACCTATCATTCCTCCTGAGGCGCCAGTTATCATTTGCATGTGAGAACTAAATTCGTGCGCTAATTCTTTGTCAAGATTTTGCATGCAATTTAGAACCCATAAAGCACTCCTTGAACCACCTCCTGAAACATTCACCAATATCAGTTTCGGCTTGGATTCTCCTGTTTTAACTTTCCATTTATCAAGTATCCGAACGATATTTAACTTTGTTATTTGCCTGTTTTTATCGCTATTCGAGACCTTTGCTATTTCAGCTATTGTGTAAGGTGTTTTGATTTTGTAAGAAATGCCGTAAGCATAATTTTTAAAGGTAAAAAGAGAACTGTGTACACTTAAGTAGTTCATGGCCAAAAAGGCGAGTATTATAATTGGATATGCCCAGCGATTTAACCAAGAAAGTAGGGCACTAAACAACATCAAAATAATAGTGAGCAACAAAACAAAGCTAACAGCAGCAGGTAATTCGAAGTATTTATATTCCCTGAAAAGGCCAAGCAACAGGAAACTGCCAATCGCTAATGTTTCGAAAAGGGAGGCATTTACTTTGTTTTTTCTATAGATTGCGTTCAATGTATCTTTCGAGTAATGTTTCCCACTTCGAGAGATGTATAGCTTAAGTCTTTTTCCTAGATAGATGTAATTACCCTCTTTCTCTTCTGTCTTATGTCCGGCGAAATTTTCTTTATTTGGAATTACCGTTTTGACAATTGATTCCATTTCAACTTCTCTCAATGGATCTTTTATACTTTTTGAAACTCTTTTATTCATCGGAAAAAAATAGAGCGCCGAGAGCAATTGAAAAAGCAGGAAACCCAATAAATACGATACGTTGTAGACAATAATTTGATAAACTCTAGCAAATTCTTCTTGAATTTGAAACTTGCTAAACATAAGCATAAAGGAGATGTTGAAAATGATAGGTATAAAGGAGTTATTGATGCAAAATTTGTAAAAAGGTTGATTCAAAGTCGCAAGAAATGAAAAATGTGTACCAAGTCTAATGTAGCTGTAGGTGTTAAATCCCATTGTAAATCCACCAATTGAGAAGCCGATGAGAAGAAACGACCACGGCTAGACATTACCCATATATTCGGGCGAGAAAAAAAGAATTGGAACTACAAATTTAGATCCAAATTGATCGGTTATTATCAAGAAAAGCAAGGTCCAGTAGAGTAAGGAGAACAAGTTGTATTTCAAATGAGCTAAAATTAGTTGCAAAGGGAAAAAGGATTTAATAATTTTCCAAAAGCTCATTTTTCTGTTTTCTAACACCATGTACTTAAAATTACGAAAATAATAATGTGAATGTTGATGAATCTGCTATTTCTCCAAGTTCTTTTGGTTTTTTATGAAATCTGCAATAAGATAGGAAATTAATTTACCGTATTTCTTATGTTCCTTAAGAGAAATTGGCGCACCTTCGGGTAAATGAAAGTGTTTAAATTTAATTTTAGAACTTAGATGTCTAACTATTTTTCTGCACTCTTCTACGGAGAAACCACTTGGGGTAAAAGCAGAGCTAGCCACATTAGTTATAGCATCTAGGTCTAAATCGAGCGTGTATGTATTCTTCGTATCTAAATTATCTGAAAAGCTGTTTAAACTATTCCAAAATCTATCTGGATTATCTATGTAATCTTCGAAATAACTTATGTCGATAGAATTATTGTCAATGAAATTGTAAATGTATTCGCTATTGTACGATTGATGCAGACCGATAATACTATACTTTTGAACGAGTCCTTCTTCAATTGCGTAACTAAATGGATTCCCACTATGTCGAAAATCGGTTTTTCTACAATCGGCATGTGGGTCAATATTTAAAGCGTGTATCTTATTGGCAGAATTCGACTTAGCGTATTTTAGAAGTGGATAAGCATTATTGTGGCCGCCACCAATAACTATTATTGTTTGCTCTATGTTTGTGTTTTCTTCTAATACTTTAAAAACAAAATCGTCTAGTTCTTCAATGCAATTTTTATTTGTGAGGTGATCCTCGAATTCCTTATTTTGTATTATTTCTCCAAGTATTCCAATTTCATTTCCCTTTAAGAAACGATTCGATTGAATGTTTTGAAAGGCAGTTAAAAAAGTGTGAAAACCATTTTTTGCTCCGGGTAAGCCATTGTTCATTTGAGGGCCGATATCTTCGGAAATACCAAGAATAATGTAAGCGCATTTAGATACATCATTTCCGAACTTCAGCGTCTCAGAAAGTTTAATTTCGCCTTCTCTTGTATTGTCTTTTTTCCAATTGGAATCGGAAAAAACAAAAGAGAAGTTGGCTTCGTTACTATTTTTTGTTTTCATTTATTAGTTTTAAAAATGATTCGGGCGGAGCAACTGGCCGCATGTTATTTTTTCGCACAAAAACTAAAGTCGTAGAAGCCTCCGATAATAAATCGCCATTTTCATTGAATAAATGGTATTCGAATGCTATTTTGGGACCTTTAATCTCAGTTATTATAGTTTCAATTGTCAATAAATCGTCATAATAGGCAGGCTTTAAGTATTTCACTTGAAAATCACGTACAGGCAACAGAATGCCTTCTTGCTCAAGATCCTTGTAACTGCAACCTAATGAGCGCATTGCTTCAACTCTTCCGACCTCAAAATATTGTGCGTAATTGCCATAATAACAATATCCCATTTGATCGGTTTCACTGTAACGAACTCTGATTTGTGTTTTATTTTTAGAGTAGATATTCATATATTTGCAAAAGAAAGAATTTGAATTCAAATGTAGCGATTTTCAAGTAGTGCTTATTCTCATTTTGTAAACTTTAAGTTAACAGTCTTAATGATTTTTTAACAAAACAATAGTCTTTAGTTCATAATTAAAAAATTTGTTAAAATATTTTTTTTAAAAAGTCAATAAAATCAGCTAAGTGAAGGACATGTAAAAAGTTTTATAAAGTCAACCCCTTTTTAGTTTTTTTTTTAACTTTTTTATACAAATATTTGTTCACTATTTTTTTAGGAGATGTTCGAATTGGAATCTTAGCCAAATTTGAATAAATAAGAATTAGTAAAGTATTAACACATTATTTAAAGCAAGAATAAAATGACCAACGAACATGAAAAGGTGTGGGCCGCCTGTCTAAAGATAATCAAAGACAATATTTCTCTTCAAGCATTCAAAACTTGGTTTGAACCCATTATACCAATTCGCTTGGACGATTCAGCACTTACGATTCAAGTACCTTCCCATTTTTTCTATGAATGGTTAGAAGAAAATTATATAGATTTGTTGCGCAAAGTAATAAAGAAGGAATTAGGAACTGAGGGTCGTTTGGAGTACAGTATAGTAATGGAAAACAACAATACCAAATCGACACCATACACAGTAAAGCTTCCTGCATTAAATAAGAAATCTTTAAAAAATGCGCCTATAAATATGCCTTTGGATTTGAATGAAAAACAAATTCGAAATCCTTTTATTATACCAGGATTGAAGAAAGTAAATGTTGAATCCAACTTGAATCCATCTTATGCTTTTGAGAATTTCGTTGAAGGAGATTGCAACCGATTGGCGAGAGCTTCGGGATATGCTGTCGCAAATAAACCAGGTGGAACAGCTTTTAATCCTTTGTTGATATACGGTGGAGTAGGATTAGGTAAAACGCACCTTGCACACTCAATAGGTATTTCGATTAAAAACCAATATCCGAATAAAACGGTACTTTATGTTGGGTCAGAAAAATTTGCTCATCAGTTTATTGATGCAATTAAAAATCAGTCGACAAATGATTTCATTCATTTCTATCAAATGATTGATGTTCTGATCATCGATGATGTGCAGTTTTTCGCAGGTAAAGAGAAA
>JBDNIA010000499.1:0-1996 GCA_041688525.1 Crocinitomicaceae bacterium
AAATTTGAGTTTAGTCCAAAAACATGTTTCTTAACTGGTCAGGATTTACATTCTACTTAAGAACAAATATCTGTTTTTCCTGAATGGATATTGGATCGATATTCATTAAGAGGTACAACATTTAAGATGTTAGATGAGAGCAGCCTTCAGTATCAGGATATGAAAATTCCTTGTATCGCAGGCGTTATTAAAAATGCTATAAATCCTTTGGAAGAAGAAATAGAAAAAGCTTTTACCGCTGGGTATGAAGAAGTAATAAAAATTCCGGAAGAACGCTTGTTTCAATGGATGGCTAAATTAATATACGGTGTTTTATACAACGATATAAGTATTGAACAAAGAAAACATACTGCAAAAGGAAAAGAGTTTAAATTGTCTACATCCTTGCAGAAAAGATTCGAAAAACTTCATTTGATGTTACAATCTTTAGTTGTTCCAATGGATTTTCAAGGCCCTAAACCCTGGAGTATTCATGTGGCTAAAATTAAGATTTCTAAAGACATATTTAATTACAAAGACGACCCCAACAACCTCAATTTCTCTTTAGGAATGAATGATTTTGGGATCGTAGCCTGCCTACAGGATAACGGTGTAATTGGTGTTAATCAGCAGGAATTGACAGCTAAAATAGCTGATAAAACACTGCATCCTGTTCAATTTGAAGAACTTTGTGCAAGATTTATTTACGCTAATTATTTATTAAATAGTCATACTGAATATACTATACAGTCAACTGAAGAAAAAGTAATTGTAGAATCTATTCCTTTGATCGGCACTGCGAATAAATCTTTATTTGACCGCTGGGATGATGATATGTTTGCACAAGTGTTAGCAGTCTATTGGAAACCATGGGGTATCACAAAAGATGAAATTATTACGTTTGGGAATTCTCCAATCAGTTATTTAGAAAATAATGATACTTACGCAAGTATAGAACCTGACTCTATAACACTGCCTTATTGATATAAAAGGTTTGTTCAGGAAGCAACAAAAACAGCTGACTTTAAAGTTTTCATTAGGGCCATTTATTTTCACACATATTTTGCATAAATCTTCTCAATTTTTCCAACTTAGATTAACTTTATGTTCTGACATGGTAGCTTTTTTTAAGTGTATTCGATTTATTATTCCAATTTGCGTTTCTTATTTTTACGATTCTTGTTTTTACGCTTACTCCCTTTAGTATCGAAACGAGTTATATTATCCTGACCAATAACGTTTACAAAAACCAAGGCCTGAGCAACCATAGCTTTATTATTTTCTTGTGCTTTCAGATCATCCGATTTAATGCTGTCTTTCTCCCTCTCATCTTTGATATAGCATTCAAATTTATTGCTCTGTCGCCTGTAATTATTTTGATGACGGATCGAAAAAGGGGAGTCAGTTTTAAAATTAGTAGACCAAGTATGGCAGCACGAATAGCTTCCACAAGGACCAATACCGCCAATTCGACTAGTTTCCTCACGCATGCCAATTTGACGCATCTCAACACGTATATGAAACGTTTCGGACAGGTGTTTTATTAACTCTCGAAAATCCATACGTGCTTCGGCTGTGTAATAAAAAGTGGCTTTAGATTTGTCGCCCTGGTAATCTACATCGCTTAATTTCATAGATAAGCCAAGTTCTTTAGCTAAATTCCGTGCTTTATACAAAGTATCTACTTCCAGCTCTTTGGCCTGATTCCATTTGGTTACATCAGCAGGAGTCACTCTACGATATATTTTTTTAACTACTTCCACCGTCCGCACATTTTTTTTCCTAAGTTGCATACGTATCAGTTCACCGGTTAAGGAAACATGCCCAACATCATGCCCACCCATACTGCCCTCAACAACAGCTAATTCTCCATTTTTGAAATGTATGTTTTTATCATTAAAATAAAATTCCTTGCGAGATCCTTTAAATTCAATCTCTATAATATTGCAAACTTTATAATCAGGTGGCATAACAATATCCGCCATCCAGTCAAATACATCTGATTGGCTGCAACCAT
>JBDNIA010000500.1:0-4307 GCA_041688525.1 Crocinitomicaceae bacterium
CAGGCAAGACTCTTGGTGAGCAATTGAAGCGAATTCCTGGAGTGCAAACTTTATCTACAGGGGGAAGTATTTCAAAACCAGTGATACACGGAATGCATAGCAACCGAGTTGTTTTGATGAACAATGGTGTTAGGCAAGAAGGGCAGCAATGGGGAAGTGAGCATGCGCCCGAAATAGATCCATTTTTGTCTGCTGAAATATCAGTAGTTAAAGGAGCTAGTGCTGTAAAGTACGGTCCTGAAGCTATTTCAGGAGTCATTTTATTGGCGCCTGCTCCGTGGAGAAAAAAGACCGGCTGGGCAGGTGAATTGTCAACAGGTTATTTTTCAAATGGCACACAAGGTTATCTTTCTGGTAAAATTGAAAATTCGTCGTCGCGAATCAAAGGATTGTCAATTCGGGGGCACGGCACTTTGAAAAAAAGTGGCAATATTTCGGCTCCCAATTATGTGATGGGTAACACTGGATTGGAAGAATATAACTTTTCTATTGCGAGTAGGTATATTTGGAATAAGAATACTATGGAAGTGTTTTATTCTCAATTTAACACGAGATTAGGTATATTTTCGGGTTCACATATTGGCAATTTGAGTGATTTGCAGGCAGCATTCGAAGCAGATGAACCACTTGTGAAAAGTAGTTTTACCTATGATATTGTTTCACCAAGACAACAAATCAATCACGACCTTTTCAAAGCAAAAGCAGAACGGGCATGGAATAGCAAACAAAATAGTGAACTAACCTATTCGCGGCAAACAAACGATCGATTTGAATTTGATGTAGCCAAAGGTTTCGGAACAATCAAGCCTAAAAATGAGCCGGATTTTAGATTATTACTAACAACGCATTCTATAGATTTTATACATAAATCGAAATGGACAGATAGATTGGAAACGCAAATAGGTTCTCAATTTCAATTCCAAAAAAATGCGCGAGCGGGGCGTTATCTCGTCCCAAATTTTTATAAAAATATGGGCGGTATTTTCGCAGTAGGAAATTATCACATCAATAATTGGGACTTTGAGGCTGGAGCGAGATACGACTATGTTCGGCTAGAAGCTTTTTATTATAAGGGTGATTCTTTGGTAAGTCCAATTAAGAGCTTTGGAAATACAAGTGCTACTTTAGGAATTTCTCGATCATTTGGACATCATTGGCTAACGAAACTTAATATTGGAACGGCATGGCGTCCGCCAAGTATTAGTGAGCTTTATAGTAATGGTTTGCATCATGGGGCTGCTGCTATTGAAGTAGGGAATTCAAACTTACGAAAAGAACAATCCAATTCTATCCAATTTGGAGGTCAGTATAAGTCCAAACGTCTGTCTGCAAATATTGATTTGTATCACATATATTTCAGTAATTACATCTATTTAAAACCAAATGGTGTCGAGTTGACTATAAAAGGTGCTTTTCCGAGTTTTATCTACGAAGCTATAAAAGCGAACTATTCTGGAATAGATTTCAGTATTGAATATCATATTACTGAAAGATTTTCATACGTTGGCAAGTACAACATGGTAAGGGTGTTGAACTTGGTTGATAATTCTTTTTTGATAGGTATTCCCACTGATAGGTTACGCAATGGCTTGATGTTTAATTTGAAAGAAAAAAAGCAAAGTAAATTAAATATTTTATTGAACAGTGATTATGTGTTCAAACAGAACCGATTTGAGGCTAATGCAGATTATGTTGATCCACCTTCAGATTACCTGTTGTTTAACATGGAAATTAATTATGTATTACAAATAAAAGAGAAAACAATACAATTTGCCCTTACGGCAGATAATTTACTAAACAAATCATACCGAGATTACATGAACCGTTTCCGTTATTTCACGGATGAAATGGGGAGAAATATCGGTGTAAAAATTAATTTTAAATTTTAAAAATAGACACAATGAAAAAATTCAATTTAATAATATTCGCAATATTGATAGTGGCAATTAACTTTTCTTGCAAAAAAGATAAACCTGTTCAAGTTGCTAATCCACCCGTTCAAAATGAAGAAGAATTAATTACAACGATGAAATTAACTTTTCTAGACTCCAGTGGAGTAAATCCGAGCATGACATTTATTTTTCAAGACATCGATGGACCTGGTGGAAATTTACCTACTTTATTTGATACAATTCGATTGAATTTAAGTAAAACATATTTTGTGAGTTTAGAATTGTTAAACGAATCTGTATCTCCCGCGGAAAACATTAGCGATGAAGTTCTCGCAGAAGGGGCACAACATTTGTTTTGTTTCGAAACGGCAATAGGAGGGAACTTATTGATTAATCGAACAGATTCAGATGGGACTTATGAAATTGGTTTATCTAGTAAATGGACAACAATGAATGTTTCAAATGGCAGTGTTTTGATAAAGCTCAAGCATCAACCGGGAATAAAGAATGGTTTATGCGATGTCGGAGAAACCGATATAGAGCTCGATTTTAAGGTTGAAATTCAATAAAGAATCAAATCAAAAGTAAGAGCCCAAAACGAGAAATCGTTTTGGGCTCTTTAATTATCTAACAGTTGCGGGGTAGCAACTTAACTTGGTTTCATTAATAATAAATGGCTCTTCTTACTTTGGTTACATATTTAGCCATACGAATTACTTGTTTGGTATATCCAAACTCATTGTCGTACCATGCATAAAGAACCACATTTTTACCATCATTTGATACGATTGTAGCATGAGAATCGAATACAGAACAGCACGTGTTCCCAATAATATCGCTAGATACTAACTCTGGATCAAATGAATAATAGATTTGATTTACCAATTCACCGTCCAATGCTGCACTTTTAATGGTTGCGTTAACATCCTCAATGGACGTATTTTTATTTAATTCTAAACTTAAAATTGCCAAAGAACCATTAGGTGTTGGCACTCGAACAGCATTTGCAGTTAGCTTATCTTGCAACTCTGGAATTACTTTGGTTACGGCTTTCCCGGCTCCTGTTGAAGTAATAACCATGTTAATAGCTGCAGACCGACCTCTTCTTGGTTTGTTATGCATGTTATCCAATAAGTTTTGGTCATTCGTATAGGCATGTACCGTTTCAATATGACCTTTAACAACACCATACTTATCGTTAATGACTTTTAAGATAGGGCAGATTGCATTTGTTGTACAACTTGCCGCAGAGAAAATGTTTTCATTTTCCAAATCCAAATCTCCTTGGTTTATTCCGTAAACAACGTTAGGTATTTCTTTTCCGGGAGCTGTTAATAAGACTTTACTTACACCTTTAGCTTTCAAATGGCGTCCAAGTGCGTCTCTATCAGTAAATACGCCCGTATTGTCAATAACCAAAGCATTGGTTATTCCGTGTGCCGTATAATCTATGTCTTCAGGATTCTTAGCATCGAGCATCAAAACAGGATTGCCGTTCATGATAATAGCTTTTCTTTCCAAATCTACATCTACAGTTCCTTTAAAAGCACCATGAACAGAGTCTGTACTTAATAAAGAAGCTCTTTTGATAATATCTGCATCAGATGCTCCGCGCGTTACAACAGCACGTAAACGCAATTGTTGTCCTTTGCCTGCTTGTTTAATTAATTCACGTGCTGCCAAACGACCAATTCGACCAAAACCATACAAAACCACATCTCTTGGAGCGGCAGCTTCAGCGTTTGATATTTCAAAGCCAGATAATTTATTTTCCAAAAACTCTCTTTTAGAACCAAAGCTTTCTTTTTCAGTTAACCATTCATTGGCAAGTTTGCCTAAGTCTAATTTCGACGGGCGCAAATCCATTTGAAGTAATTCTTCAGCTAATTCAGAAGTAGTGAATACATCGATAGGCTTGTTCACTACATTTCTTGAATATTTGTGCAAATTCAAGATCTCTGAAATAGTTGTATCCAAAAGATGGTTCCTGAACAGAACCAATTCTATTCCTTTATCGTACAACAATTGTCCTACTTTGCTTGCTAGTTTAACAGCAGCCCTTTCTCTCTCCACATGTGAGTTGAGTTCTTTTTCATAGCTTACAGCTGATTCCATTTTATATATAGATATTTGGTAAATAACCAATTTTAAACGAAATAAGGCTAATTACCAGAAATAATTAGCCTTATTTTTTTATCCGAGATAAGCTTTTAACAGCTTGTTTCTCGACGTATGTCTCAAACGACGAATCGCTTTTTCTTTGATTTGTCGAACACGTTCCCTCGTCAAATTAAATTTAGATCCAATTTCTTCAAGTGTTAATCCGTGATTCATTCCAATTCCGAAGAACAAACGGATAATTTCTCTTTCTTTATCAGTCAATGTGCTTAATGAACGTTCGATTTCTTTTTGTAA
>JBDNIA010000501.1:0-4428 GCA_041688525.1 Crocinitomicaceae bacterium
TGATTAAAAAATGTTTCATTTATTGTGCAAAAGCGAGTGAAATAAGACTAACACGAAGGTCGGGATTTTTTTTATGTATTTGCCGAACTATCTTTTCCAATGTCGCGCCAGTGGTTATAACTTCGTCAATGATTGCTATATGTTTGTATGCGCTAGCGGCATTCGTTGTACGGAATACACCCTCTATATTGTCCCCTCGACCAAATCGACCTTTTTTAGTTTGACTTTCTGTGTGAAGGCTGCGTTTGATAAAATGATTGTCAACTGGGACTTTTAACACAGCGGAAATTCCTTTGGCTAATTCCTCACTTTGGTTGTATCCACGGATGAATCTCTTTTTAGGGTGAATGGGAACAGGAATCAAAGCATCAATTTCTTTACTCCAGTCAAAATTTTGAAGTATTACGCCAAGTTTTTCACCCAAAGCCACGGCGAGCTGTGGTTTGTCTTTGTATTTTAATTGGTGCAATAAATCTTGAGTGCCAGTATCACGCCGATAGGTCAGCCATGCATAAACATTTTCCACCTTTATCCGTCCCCAAAAAAGTTGGTGAATAGGGTTGTTTAGGTCGTTTTCAGTAAAATGGTTCTCAGGAAGCCCTTCCAAACAAAATGAACAAACATTTTTGTTTTTTCCTGCTAATTCTTTTTCGCAGACAAAACATAAGTTTGGGAACAACAAATGCGCCAAACTTTCTTTTATTTGGCGAAACGTTTTTGTTAAAATTCTCGTAAGTCTACTGCTCATTGCTTTTCGTTGTGAAGTGAAAAACCTATTCACTTTTCATTGTTCAAAATATCAAAAATATTCACTTGACAAGGAACAAAAAACAAATTAATTTTAAAGCATGTCGTTTTTTTCAGTGGTTTAAGGCGTTCGAAACAGTTTAAATATTTATTGACAAAAAAATAGAGTTAGATGTGGATAAAATTTACGATTTTGTTCATTTGCAGTTAAGGAATGGATAACAAAGGCATTGAGGCTTGAATGTTGATAAAGAAAGAGGTTTTGTGGATTTCTTTGACTTGCGAAATGAGAATAAAATGACAATTTTTGTAATCCCAGTTAAAACAAACAAAACCAAATTATTCTTGTTAAGAATAAAGTTTCAAGGGAGTGAAAACTAAAATACAAGTTTATAATTAGGAATCAAAGGCCGCACTCAGCGGCTTACATAAATTTACAAAACAATGACAACACAAAACGAACCAATTTTAGAAGAAAACAAGAACAGATTTGTTCTTTTTCCAATTCAACACGATGATATCTGGTCGTTTTATAAACGTGCAGAAGCAAGTTTTTGGACAGCTGAAGAAATTGATTTAGCGGCAGATTTAGTGGATTGGGAAAGTAAGCTGAACGACGACGAAAAACATTTCATTAAGCACGTTTTGGCGTTTTTTGCCGCTTCAGATGGTATTGTAAATGAAAACCTAGCAGAGAACTTTTTAAGTGAAGTGCAATATACGGAAGCAAAATTCTTTTATGGTTTTCAAATTGCAATGGAGAACGTTCACTCTGAAACATATTCTTTGTTGATTGATACTTATATTAGAGATACTGCTGAAAAAAATCATTTGTTCAATGCAATTGAGACATTGGATTGTGTAAAGAAAAAAGCAGATTGGGCTTTGCGTTGGATAGATGAAGGAAACTTCGCGGAGCGTTTGGTTGCATTTGCCGCTGTTGAAGGAATCTTCTTTTCAGGATCATTCTGCTCTATTTTCGGGTTGAAGAAAGGAGGTTTGATGCCAGGATTAGCATTCTCAAACGAGTTAATTTCACGGGATGAAGGCTTGCATTGTGATTTTGCTTGTTTATTATACAACGACCACGTAAAAAATAAATTAACGAAAGACCAAATCAAAGAAATCATCTTGGATGCGGTGGAAATAGAAAAAGAATTTGTGACGGATGCAATACCAGTTCGTTTAATTGGCATGAACAGCGAATCTATGGCGCTCTACATCGAGTTCGTTGCTGACCGATTATTGAATGAATTAGGCTGTGAAAAAGTGTTTAATGCAGTAAATCCATTCGATTTTATGGACATGATTTCTATACAAGGAAAAACAAACTTCTTCGAAAAACGAGTGGCTGAATACCAAAAAGCAGGAGTGATAGGTGATTCTTCTCAGACTTTTTCGGTTGATGAGGAATTTTAAATAAAAAAATTACAAAAAAATCCAAAAACTAAATAAGCTATGTACGTAGTAAAAAGAGACGGCAGAAAAGAACCGATAAAATTTGATAAAATCACTGCTCGCATCATTAAGATGTGCTACGGATTAGATCCATTAGTATCCGCAGAGGCGGTCGCCATGAAGGTGATTGAAGGCATCTATGATGGTGTTACAACAACCGATTTGGATAACCTTGCGGCAGAGGTAGCAGCGGCAAAAACAATGGATCACCCTGATTACGCATTGTTGGCATCAAGAATTGCTGTGTCTAACTTGCACAAGGATACTAAAAAGAACTTCTCTGAAACAATGGAAGACCTTTATAGATATATTGATCCTAAAACGAACCAACCAGCTGCTTTGATTTCTGATGATGTATATGATATCATTATGGAAAACAGAGAGTTGTTGGATTCAAGTATTATCTACGATAGAGATTTCCGATATGATTATTTTGGGTTTAAAACTCTTTCTCGGTCGTACTTATTGAAGTTAAAAGGACAAATTGCTGAGCGTCCACAGCAAATGTTGATGCGTGTTTCTGTTGGGATTCATAAACATGATATTCAATCGGCTATCAAAACGTACAATTTGATGTCGGAAGGATGGTTTACGCATGCCACTCCAACTTTGTTTAACTCTGGGACTCCGAAACCACAAATGTCCTCCTGTTTCTTGTTAACAATGAAAGAGGATAGTATCGAAGGGATTTACCAAACACTACAGTCTTGTGCTAAAATTTCGCAATCAGCAGGAGGAATTGGTTTGTCTATTCACGATATCCGTGCTACTGGAGCTTATATCAAAGGAACAAATGGAACTTCGAACGGAATTATTCCAATGTTGCGCGTGTTTAACGACACTGCTCGTTATGTTGATCAAGGTGGGGGTAAAAGAAAAGGATCGTTTGCTATTTACATTGAACCATGGCATGCTGACGTTTTTGAATTCTTGGATTTGAAAAAGAACCATGGGAAAGAAGAAAATAGAGCAAGAGATTTATTTTTCGCTCTATGGATTCCAGATTTGTTCATGAAGCGAGTAAAGGATAATGGAAATTGGACTCTAATGTGTCCTCACGAATGTCCAGGCCTTTCTGACACTCACAGTGCTGAATTTGAAGCATTGTACATGAAATACGAGTCAGAAGGAAAAGGAAGAAAGACAATCAAAGCACAAGATCTGTGGTTTAAAATCTTAGAATCTCAAATAGAAACAGGTACGCCCTATATGCTGTACAAAGATGCAGCGAATAGCAAATCAAATCAGCAGAATTTAGGGACGATAAAGTCTTCTAACTTGTGCACTGAAATTATTGAATACACCGCGCCAGATGAAATTGCAGTATGTAATTTAGCATCCATAGCTTTGCCAAAATATGTCACAGAGGATGGATCTTTCGATCACGAGAAACTGTTTGAAGTAACCTACCAGGCAACAATAAATTTAAACAGAATTATCGATGTAAACTACTACCCGGTAGAAGAAGCGAGAAAGTCAAACATGCGTCATCGACCAATCGGAATAGGAGTGCAAGGCTTGGCAGATGCATTCATTCTCTTGCGTATGCCGTTTGAATCTGAAGAGGCGAAAACTTTAAATAAAGAGATTTTCGAAACGCTGTACTACGCGGCAATGACTGCATCTAAAGATTTAGCGAAAACAGAAGGCGCCTACGAAACGTATGAAGGTTCGCCAGTATCAAAAGGGATTTTTCAATTTGATATGTGGGGAGTAACTCCATCGGATCGTTGGGAATGGGACGTGTTGAAAGAAGAAGTTATGGAATACGGTGTGCGCAACTCATTGTTGTTAGCGCCAATGCCAACCGCTTCAACTGCGCAGATATTAGGAAACAACGAATGTTTTGAGCCATATACTTCAAATGTTTATACACGTAGAGTTCTTTCAGGAGAGTTTATTGTAGTGAATAAGCACCTTTTGAAAGATTTGGTAAAAGAAGGATTGTGGACAAAAGAAATGCGTCAAACGTTGATGTCAACAAATGGATCAGTTCAAAATATTACGAACATTCCACAAGATTTAAAGGACCTTTACAAGACAGCTTGGGAAATTTCTGGAAAAGCTATTGTAGATCAAGCAGCTGACCGCGGAGCATATATTTGCCAGTCGCAATCCTTGAATATTTTTATGGAGAATGCAAATTTTGGCAAACTAACCTCTATGCATTTTTATGGATGGGAAAAAGGCTTAAAGACAGGAATGTACTATTTAAGAACAAAA
>JBDNIA010000071.1:0-3767 GCA_041688525.1 Crocinitomicaceae bacterium
AAATTTATTATTATGAAAAAGGGACTTCTATACATCAATATTGCATTTTTCCTTTTGGGATCGATGCCTTCAGTATTTGCACAAGAAAATTCGAATTTTGATTCAGAATTTAGTGCTATTGATAAGGAATTGACAAACTGGGATGCTGTCCGAGGTAAATGGTTGGGAAGTTCTCTTAAAGCAATGTCTGTTAATCAACCAATTCCAGATAGAACATTTCCAGAGGATTTTTCTCCTGCGGAAATGATGCGTTTGGTTCCTGCAAATACAATGAATAATGTGCGACTGATTTCACAAACGCAAAGCCAAAATTCGAGAGATTTGTTGGTGCGTGAAAGATGGTCTAAAATATATAATTATACGAATAGGCCAACTTGTAAGTTAGTTATGGGAAGAACATATGGAGATCCACATTTGAAATCATTTGATGGAGCGTCCTATTCTTTTCAAACAGTCGGTGAATTCGTTTTAACTTCTGCTAATAACGGACAATTTGAGGTTCAAGTCAGACAGGAACCACAAAGAGATGACTTTTCTTTGAATACAGGAGTGGCCATGAAAGTAGGAGGCGATCGTTTGGGTATATACGCACGAGATAATAATGATGCTTTTAATTCATCAGTTATGTTGAACGGAATGCCTTTGGAAATTGGAAGTAGAACATACTATTTACCGCATGGCGGTACAATCCGGAACTCAGGAAGAAACTATCTCGTAACTTGGCCTTCTGGTGAAACTGTTTCTGTCGATATGAGTCGAACTGGAGGAATGCCATTTATGAACCTTGCGGTTCAAGTATATCCTTGCGCTTCAACGAACTACTCTGGATTAATGGGCAATGCAAATGGAGATAGACGGGATGATTTCGATACCGATAGAACAAATTCTAGAGGAAGTGTATTTGCAAGTGGTTCAATGTCAGATAATTTTGAAAAAGAACGTCTTGCTTTTTTAGCCAAGGATTTTGCAAATGCACATCGTATATCTTCTCAAAGATCTTTGTTTGATTATAGTATTGGTCAGAATACAGTGACATTTACAGATTACAGTTACCCAAGAGTTCACAGAACATTAAATGATATTCCAAGTAAGAGAAGAACGGACGCTCGGAATATCTGTGCCGCAAGCGGTTTGACTGGAAATGATCTGGATGCATGTATTTATGATCAGGCTTTTTTAAATATAGAGCCTATTCGACCGCCAGTTATAATAGATAGGACGGATAGAGTAATTTTAGGTAGAGTTGATCGCGAAACGCCAAATATTAATCCAACTAGAGAAACACCAAAAACAAATAATTCTGATACTAGGGAAGTTCCAAACGGCAGCTCAATTTCACGTCCGTTAAAGGAGGATAGTAGAGTAGACGAAAGAATTGGTAATGATGTCAAAATTGAGTCTGGAGAAGCTAAATGGGATTCAAGAGAGGTGGAGGAAAGAACTACTGTGAATACTTCTAATGAAAGTGTTGTTCGTCCGGTTGGAAATTCAACTAGTAAAGAAGAAAGAGTAGAGAAAGTCAGTTCCTCAGAATCTAATCCAAATACTGTGACATCTCCAGAGAGAACTGAACCAACTCCACAAACAAAAGTGGTAAAAACGAATCCAAGAGTTGTTTCTCCAAAGGAAGTACCAAAGCCGATTAAGGTGGTGAAGCCCAAAACACGAACACCAACTAAAATACCTACGTCGATACCAGTACCAAAAAAAACAGTGCCGAGTCCAAGTAGAATTGGAGGTTAGGAAAGAAAAAAAGCTTCTGAGAAATCAGAAGCTTTTTTCGTTGTACTAAAAAATTTATATCCTTTATATGTGAAGTGCTCTTTTTGAAGTAGCATCTAGGGCTGCTTCCTTTACACCTTCGGAGTAAGTTGGATGTGGATGACATATTCTCGCTATATCTTCAGCAGAAGCTCTATATTCCATAGCTACAACTGCCTCCATAATAAGATCCGCAACTCTCGGTCCAACCATATGAACGCCAAGTACTTCATCTGTATTTTTATCCGCGATTATTTTTATTACTCCAGCAGTATCCATACTCGCACGAGCACGGCCTAAAGCTTTTATTGGGAAACTTCCAATTTTAATTTCTGTACCAGCATCTCTTAGTTCTTTCTCTGTTTTACCTACAGAGGCAACTTCTGGCCAAGTATAAACGACACCAGGAATTAAATTATAATTTATGTGGGGCTTTTGCCCAGCAAGTATTTCCGCAACAAAAACTCCTTCTTCTTCCGCTTTGTGCGCTAGCATCGCTCCGCGTACAACATCTCCAACGGCGTATATATTTGGAATATTTGTTTGTAAATGTTCGTTTACTTGAACTTGTCCGCGTTCATTTAATTTGACACCAGCTTTTTCAAAACCTAGTCCTTCAGTAAATGGTTTTCGACCAACAGCAACTAAACAATAATCAGCCTCTAATTTAACTTCTTCGTTCTTTTTGTTCATCACAGTTAATTCAACAGATTTGCCTTTATTGACAACCTTTTGAACTTTGTGTTCCATATAGAATTTAAAGCCTTGTTTTTTCAAAACTTTACTTAGTTCCTTACCCATTGCTTCGTCCATCGTCGGTAAAATACTTGAAGCAAATTCAACAATTTCTATTTGACTACCAAGTCGACCATAAACAGATCCCAATTCTAGACCTATTACACCGCCGCCAATAACAATCATTTTTTTAGGTATCTCTTTTAGATTTAGTACCTCTGTTGAGGTAATAATTCTTTTTTTATCGGGTTCCATTCCAGGAAAGAAATTTGGCTTGGAACCAGTTGCAATAATTGTATTTTTTGATTTTATTTGTTGGGTAGTTCCATCGTTAGCTTTAATTTCAAGAGTTGTCGCGTCAACGAAAGTACCTAAGCCTTCAAATGTTGTGACTTTATTCTTTTCCATTAAAAACTTAACGCCATTGCAAGTTTGAGAAACGACGTCATCTTTACGCGCAATCATTTGTTTCAAGTTTGGAGAAACTTTACCTGTTTCAATACCGTGTTCTTTGAAATTGTGAACGGCATTGTGGAAATGTTCGGAAGAATCTAGTAATGCTTTTGATGGAATACATCCAACATTTAAGCATGTTCCACCTAATGTGCTGTATTTCTCAATTAAAGCTGTTTTCATGCCCAATTGTGCACATCGTATAGCGGCTACATATCCTCCAGGTCCAGATCCTATTATTGTTACATCAAATGATTCCATGCTGTTTTAAATTTTTTACAAAGTTAGAATTTCTGCGGAGTATAGTTAACCTCAATCGACAAATTATCATAATACAAATAGCGAAATGTGATAATTTGACCAAAAAAAAAAGACTGCCGAGTTCGACAGTCTTTTTCGTTTAATTATTTGAAATTACATTTTGATGAATTTCGTTGTTTCTGTTTGATTACCAGACATGAATTTAACAATGTAAGTTCCTCTCGGTAAATCAGCAGCTTCTATGTCTAAAAGACCTTCGCCTTTCGCCATTTTCGTTTGGATAGTTTTTACTTTAGAACCAGTAATGGAATAAATCGAAACGTTAATCGTTCCTGCTTGTGCCAAATTGAAGCTCAAAGTGGATGATGCTGTTGTTGGATTCGGATATGTTTTCAATTTCGTTTTGAAACTTTCATTATTCGAAGAGCCATTGTAATCAGCAACACTCAACAATGAAGTCGATGAGAATATACCTCGTCCATATGTTCCAATGTGTATTTCACCTGGTCTTTGGTTGCCTTCATCCCATGTTCTTGTAGACTGACGAACCTCATAAA
>JBDNIA010000502.1:0-2614 GCA_041688525.1 Crocinitomicaceae bacterium
GTTGGCATGCATAATTTTATCATCATCTATTCGGCAGTTGGGTTTAACAGTTGCATCCTGTTCTAATATCCATTGTAGATCATTACCGTTGTATCGCATATCGTCAAACACGTTATGATCTCCCTCAGTCCATCGTATTCTACGAACAGCATATCGAATGCCCAATTCTTTAAACTTTTTAACAACTGATCGAACATGATCCATCTTATCGTGATGTGCCATAACATTGACAAAAAAGTCTTGTTCAGTTTCGTCGTAATATTTTAAGATAGTATCTACTACTCTACTCCATTCATGTTCGAAATGCAGGCTAAACACAAGATGATTAAAAAACATTTCATTTTTCAAATACCAGCGATATCCTCGTGTTCCGTTGGTAGTAATATTGACCCAGAAGACACCGTTGTGTTTAAAATATTCTAATAACTCTTCAATGTCTGGGTGTACACATGGCTCACCTCCCGTTAGGCTAAGACGCAACGGCTTGCCTATGTTGCATAGTTTATCAACGGTTGCCTTTAGCACAGTGATATCGGTATGTGGACTAAAATTATCGTGGATACTATTAGGACAATAAGTGCAGTCATAGTTACACCTCTTTCCTAAATTCCACTCAACTTTAAGCTGATCTTGATGCGGCCACGCTGATGTTATTTTATGCAATTTACTTCCTTGACTTTATTAAATGTAAGCAGTTTCTTTTTATCAATGACAGTTATTAAGTCTGCTACGGGAATCATACCTATATTTAAATTTTTAAATTTAAAGTTTTGTCTCTTAACCCACTTATTGATGATTGCTGATCTTACAAAATACACAAGCCAATTTGTCGCTGGCCCGAATTTTATCATAAAATCTGCACTGTAATGTGTTTGTGGCCTAATCGCTTCCGATATGTTATCCTGATCTTTAAAAATATCCAATACTGTTTTTCCTACATGACAGTAATTAATATACACAGTACCTCGGCCCCATTTGTAGGTAAACTGATCCATATCCGTTGTAGTTAGCTCAAATCGTGGTCGATCGGCAAAAGTTACAACGACTGTTGGATGCAACTTATCAGTTCTCAATGCTGCTTCAAACTGATGTATAACAATATTAAATCGTTCAACCGCATGTTTTACTTCAACAGGAGCATTGTTAAACCACGGAGTTCCTACCGTTATCTCTCCTCTCAGATCTTCAAAAAATTTATGAAGATAATTTAAATCTTGCTGTGATGTATTAGTATTCACATATGTATCTATTACATTCTTATAATTGTTAATGACTGAGATACAACTATTTAATTCCTCAATAAAATTATGAGATCCCCAATTACTAAATCGATCAGTTTCATATAACGGATAGGTCTTTTGCAATTCTTTAAACCACTTTTGTGCAATCGCAGTGTCTCTTACTCTAAAGCACAGTACAGTATCCTCGTGACCGTTAGTCAAAACTAATTTAAACATACGGTTTGAACTCTGGAGTAACCTCGGTAAAACTTTGATTACGACTTAAATCGAGCCTACGGTTGAATTCTACACAATCTGCCCACTTGTTTTGTTGATCTCTTGCCTGAAGATAATTAATATTGTCTTGTATCTGTCCTAGTGTATACTCCAACAGTTCGGGATGTTGGTTAACTAGTTTAAAGTTCTTAACTCGTAGACTGACAGATTGCAAGCTGTCAATTGCTAATTGTCGTAACTCTGGTGGTAGTACTTGCGCAGACAATACATTAGGATACTCAACACGATGTGTATGAAAAATAATACCAATATCGTCTAAAAAATATTCAATCATTTTGTCTAATATCAGTACATTGCTAACTTGCACAGTAACAGCACCAACAATGCGACTAATATTAGGTATAGTTTTTATTTGTTTTATGTTGTTAATCATTTCAGCAAACGAAGCATTGCCGCGAATATACTCGTAACTATTGTATAGTCCATCTATACTTACATTTACTGCCACCGACTTAAACTTGGGCCAATATTCCCAAACAGTACGATTGCTCTTGCCTAACATACTCAAATTGGTCGCATACTTGATTTCAATTTGATCGCCGTACGGAGCAAGCATGTCTAAAATACGATAGTGCTGAGGATCCATTAGGGGTTCGCCGCCTGCAAACTCCACCCTTCTAAAGTGCGGCAATAATTTTTCTAAGCTATTCCACCATTCGGGATTATCTTGAAACTTGTCTAAAAATGGCTTGTTTTCTAAGTTATGTTGTTCTACAATAGCATACATAATGTTGCCTTCTTTCTTGTAGAATTCTTTAACTTCACTCCAATCATTCCAGCTGGTACTATCCATGGGATGACACATACGACATTTAAGATTACACAGATTGTTCAATTTTAATTCAATGGTGGGAATTTCAAATGGCATTGCATAGTCAGCGGTTAACTTGTCTAGTGCGTCTGGGTACAGGTTAATTCTAGCTTCGGGTATTTTGCCAGCAATATGTCGTTGTCGAAGACTTTCAACTCCTTGGTCTTCTAGATTAAAACACGGTTCGCACTCAGGCGGCCTCTCATCATTAAGCACCTGCTTTCTAATACGTCGCATTGTGTCATTATTCCATATTTCTTCTAATGACTGTTTTTGAATAACCCCA